>NZ_JAJNIS010000025.1:0-32619 GCF_022386375.1 Mammaliicoccus sp. K-M42
TAACAATGAAAGATTACATGCAGGATTAAATTATCAAACACCAACCTCTTATAAACTTATGAATTCTGTCTAAGTTTTTGTTGACATACCATCTCTCAACTTATGTGAATATAGACATCCTTACTTACACTTCACTCGACTTGTGTGAATATAGAGGTCCATACTTACACTTCACTTGACTTGTGTGAATACAGACATCCTTAGTTACACTTCTCTCAACTTGTGTGAATACAGATATCCTTGCTTACACTTCAACTGACTTGTGTTAACATAGGCATCCTTACTTACACTTCACTCGACTTGTGTGATTACAGACATCCTTACTTACACTTTTCTCTACTTGTGTAAATATAGACACTTAAGATTAATTGCCTTTAACATAAATGACCTATTATTTTAATGAGAATCATTTAGCTAACTCTTAGAGACACCATTTTTCTATATAAATATGGATATTGAGAGCGATTTTGTAAGTGCTGACGCCTGAGGGAATAGTATGCGTGAGAGACTACAGGCTCGAGCCATACCCCTAGGCAAGCATGCACGAACAAAATCGTGAGATTTTATAAAAATGGTTATTAGTAGTGATTTTATAAAGTGCTGACGCCTGAGGGAATAGTATGCGTGAGAGACTATATGCTCGAGACATATCCCTAGGCAGGCATGCACGAACAAAATCGTAAGATTTTATAAAAATGGTTATTAGTAGTGATTTTGTAAAGTGCTGACGCCTGAGGGAATAGTATGCGTGAGAGACTACAGGCTCGAGCCATACCCCTAGGCAGGCATGCACGAACAAAATCGTAAGATTGTTATAAAAATAGTTATAGGTAATGATTTTATAAAAAACAAACATATAATTGTGTATTTAAAAAGTCAATATTAACAATGGTTTTAACAGTTAGGCATGCCTAACTGTTAAAAAATCTTTCAATAAATACACTTAAGAAATTAAATATTTGAGTTAAGAATGAATGCACAAAAAGTCATACTGTACTGATATACTTTAATCATAGATAACACAACACGAAGCACAATACATTCAATTCCTCAAAACTTATTTCGTATATGTTTTTCATAATTGCAAATGACTTTGTGTAGAACGTGTTTAGATAGTTATCTGTAATTGTAACGTTGAAATGGATCATAAAATGATTCAAGTTATTTATACGAGGTTTCCCGGCTTTGTATAAATACATGTTTCCTTAATTAATAACCCTTCCCCGAAAAGCGCTCGTTAATTCCCGGACGAGCGCTTTTCACTTGCAGATTTTTATATGTGAACTTAAATAACATAGATTTTTAGATTAAAGAAAATTAGTGTAAAATGAATTTATCGAGCCATGGGGATGGTGAGAAATCCTACTATGAGTAATAGGGGACTTATACATAATTAAGAGGCTGAGACAATATTTGTCTCAGCCTCTTATCATTTATGAAATTGAACTTACGATTGATTCGTATACGTCATCCCAAAATTGTGTATTATTTTGATAAGTTTCATGAATTTTATGATGAACATCTTTTTCTTTTTCAGCGTATGTTGGGTCATCTTTGCTTGGTAAGTCTTTACGTAATTCTTCTACTTGTTTTTGTACACTTATAGCTCTTGGTCCCCATACATGTTCTTGCTCATGATGTTCATTTAAAAATACGAAAATAGGTATTGATCTTGCTGTACCGTTTGTTAAATATTGATCAATTAGGTTTGTATCTTCATCACGGTGAAATGCTTTTACTTCAATATTCGTATAATCAGCAATGTTCAATAATACTGGTATGTTCATCATGGCATCTCCACACCAATCTTCAGTAATGACAAGTACTTTATAATTTTTATCTTTAATTTTATCTAAACGGTCATCATTTTTAGGTAATTTAAAAGATTGATAAATATCGAGCAATTGTTCTTTATTTGTAGTCATTTCGTTTACGTATTCTTTAATTGGTTGTGCTTGTTCAAAATATGTAACTAACTTAGTCATTTTGTTAATCCCCCTTCAATATATTAAATATTATAACAATTCTGAAATAAATCGCAAAGAACTAATCTCGAAAAAATATTTATTTAACAGCGTTATCTAATATTTTGAAAGTTTTATTTTCAACATCCAACTCTGCTTGTGCCCCATAAGGTATGACACATTTAGGTTCGTTATGTCCAAAACTAGCATTATAAAAGACAGGCATATCTTCTTGATCCCATTCTTTCAACATTTTAACCCAAACTTCTTTGTATTCTTCGTAATATGCATCATCTTGTGGACGTCCAATAATCACGCCATTTATTTTATCAAAGATTCCCATTGAACCAAAAGCACGTACGTAATCTTCCATTAACCAAGGAGGTGCTTGAACTTCTGCTGTTTCAATGAATAAAATTGCGCCATCAAAAACTTCTTTATTTGGAAAAACATCTGTTGCTTTTAATGAATGGAAAAGTTCCATACATCCACCAATTAAATGTCCTGTAGCTTTTCCTTTACCATTTAAAATTTCATATCCTTGACTGTCAAATGATGGTCTATTAATGTCTTTATTTTTCTCTTCCCATGATAAACCATATTTTCTGAATTGTGGTGAGGCGGGTACATTTCCAATTGGACCATTTTGGAACCATGTTTGGTTAATTGAATCAACTGTATAATCATCCATAGCAACATTTTCAGCAAAGTCTGTTAAAAGTGCTGGACCATAAAAACTTGATACACCTGCTTGATAGAACATAAAATGTATTGCAGTTGTATCTGAATAGCCGCTTAATATTTTTGGATTATTTTTAATGATATTTAAGTCGATATATGGCCATAAACGAACAGAATCATCTCCACCTAAAGTACAAATAATTGCTTTTACTTCAGGATCTTCAAGTGCTTGGTGTAAGTCTTCTACACGTTTTTTTGGATTGTTATATGTAAAGTCTGCTCCTTTAAGTGCATGTGGCATAACTTTCACTTTTAAACCGAGTACTTCTTTCAATCGTTGAATACCAACTTCTGTTCTCCAAATTACTTCTTCTTCACCGGCGTAACCTGAGGATGGTGAAACGATTGCGACAGTGTCCCCTTTAGAAAGCTTGTTGGGTTTGATTAATTCTTTCATTCTTAATGCCCCCTTATTTATATATTTAAGTTAGTATATCACAGTGGTATCACTTGAAATCAAATATTTCAAATGATAGTATAATGTTGTTTGTAAAAGAATGGTAATATAATAAAGATGTAAGGTTAATATCACAATAAAAGGGGCAAAACCAATGGATAAAATAACCTTCCTTAATTACCTTGAGGATGAATTGTCTCGTTTGCCTAAAGTTGAGCGAGATAAAATAATGTATGAATATGAAACAAAATTTTTTGAAGCAAAAAATGAAAATGAATTAATGAATGAATTAGGTGAGCCTAAGGAAATTGCAAAGAAAGTTTATGCAACGAGCGCCATTCATGATGCTGAAATAGCACCAAACTTTAAAAATGTTTTTCAAGCAATTATGGCAACATTAGGCTTAAGCTTTTTTAATATATTTTTTATTATTATACCGTTTCTAATTATTGCGTTTATACTTTTAATTGTTGTAGTGGTTGGCGCATTGATGATGTTAGGACCTATAGTAAGTGTTATAAATATTATATTGTATGGATTTTATTGGATTGATATTACAAACATAATTTTTTCTATATCATTTTTAGGATTAGGGTTAATGTTGCTCATTACTGGATTAAAATTAATAGAACTGAGTTACAAAGGCATCTTAAAATATTTAAAATGGTGTGTAAAAGTCATTAGGGGGCATGCTGAATAATGAAAAAGTTATTTTTGATAGGATTAGGCATCTTCTTAATTTTTGGCTTAATAGGTACAATTCTTTGGTTTACGGTTAATAATAAATTTGAGAAGAATGAAACTTATGAAAAAGTTTTTGAGGATGATCAAGTTGAACAAGTCATCGTGAATGGACAAAATACAAATGTTGAAGTGAAAAAGGGTAAGACTTTAGGGATAAAGTATAACGGCAAACAACATGTAAATGCGAACATAGAAAACAATTTACTACATTTCACAGAACAAGATAGTAAGTATCAATTCAATGCCAATTTTATACCTTTTAGAAAAACGACAAATCATTTAGTAATCACTTTACCAGAGAAACAATATCAATCATTTAATATAACAACAAATACGGGAGATATATTAATTAAAGATGTCAGTAGTAACAACAGCAATATGATTACTGATACAGGGGATATTTCTTATAATAATGTGAATTTAAAATACGCTAAAGCAATGTCTAGTTTAGGAAGTGTTCAAGTTAAAAATTCAGCACTATCAGAATTTAATGGTGAAATTGAAACAGGAAATATAACAATAGCGAAAAGTAGCCTCATTAATAGTGAATTGATTACTTCGTTGGGTAACATAAATATTAGCCAACTTAAAAATGAATGCGATATTAAATCATCTACAGAAGATGGAGACATCACTTTATCTTACGAAGAACCTCCTAAAAATACTTTATTACAATTACAAGCTGAATCAGGCAGTACACATATAAAAAATAAAGCATTTAAAGGAGAAAAAGTAGGTAACGGTAAACATATAATTGAAAGTTATACGGATAATGGCGATATTATAATTAAGTAATACAAAAAGCACGATAAGCTAGGAGCTTATCGTGCTTTTTTTTGCTTACTATCAAGTTGTGTAAAGATTTTTTATTCACTTGCGAACAAGATGTCTGTATCAATTTGTCCTGAAATTGAATTTAAATCTATAGGCTTTCCATCTAACCAATCTTGGAAGTTAAATGTATGTAACATACCATTTTCTCCAAGAGCAATTTTCATTTGTAATTGATCAGGTATATAAGCTGAAGTGTGAATGGTACCGGACCAGCTTTTAAAAAGCTTACTATAAATTTCATATTGTGGGTCGTTAAAATAACGAATAGCATCTTCTAAAGACATATGCTCGTTTGTAATATGTTCGATTCTATTGTATCTTTCTATAGATTCTTTTATATAATTTCGGTTCTCATGTGTTAATACTTCAAAGTGATTCGTACATAAATTATTTTGTTTCGTAACAACTGAACGAGGGGTAGCTTCTACCGTTATTCTTCTGTTTTGCTTATCCATTAAAATATAGCTGAAAGAAGTACGATGAGGTATCTCTTTTAATAAAGCTACTGCTTCATCAATATTTTTACAGGTTTCTAAAATTAGTCTTCCAATCATATAACATACAAAGCCGTCACCAGGTTTTTTTCTATGCATAAAATTATATCCCATAGATAAGCCATGTTCATTCATACCATCCATACGTCCGGTAACTCTCGATGTTGGACCAATTTGCGCATATCCACCATCATTTGGTTGAAATAAACTAAATCGACCATCATAAGTGGCAGGGTTATAATCATAATTTCTCACCATATAATCAGTACCTAAAAATATAGAACAACCACTATCTTTTGCATAAACTCTGTAATGTCCATAATTTAATAGAATCTGTTCGAGTGGATACTTTAATGTATCTTGTAATCCCATAAGTTCATCCCATATTGGTGGTGCAAATTCTTGGTAGATTTTCTTAGTTTCATCTATATCTATGTCAAAGCGCGGTCTTCTGATTTTCCATTCTTTATCTCTATTCTCTAACATTTTGGTAGATTTTAACCATTCAGCTTGTGCGACGCCGTGATCATAATGGTTACCTCTAAATTCAAATGTCTGCATATTAACATTTTGCAACATAATCACTCCTATTAAATACATTTTGATTGAAATATTGCATTTTGTCACGCAAATTAGATTAAGAATATTAAGACTGGAAATGTGATATTAAAGAAACTGTAATAATGCTTTAACCTATGTAATTTCTCACCATGTTATATTTAGGGTACCAAATATCTCACAAATAATGTGAGAAGGAGGTATGTATAATGTGGAATCAAGGATATATCTACGTAAAAAAAATATGGCAAGAGTGGTATAGAAGATAATATAAATTTATTAAATGACACTTATAAACAACTAGAATATATATTTTTGAAATTAAAAAGGCTGAGACAAATTAATTGTCTCAGCCTATTATTATGATTTACAATGCTTGATCGGTTGCAGTAGAATATTGTTTTTTGCGTTCAGTTCGTTTCGTTTGGTTAGACCAAATAATTGCAATGGTTGGACCAGTTAATAGGTGAATAAAACTGAATATAGCTCCTGGAACTGCAGATAAAGGATTAAAATGGGCTGTTGCAAGTGATACAGCTAGTCCAGAATTCTGCATACCTACCTCTATGGAAACAGCACGTTTATCAGGTCTGTCTAGTTTAAAGAGTTTAGCTAATAAATATCCAATCGTTAAACCACTTACGTTATGAAGCAATACAACGCCAAACATAA
This sequence comes from Mammaliicoccus sp. K-M42, assembly GCF_022386375.1. Taxonomy (NCBI): domain Bacteria; kingdom Bacillati; phylum Bacillota; class Bacilli; order Caryophanales; family Staphylococcaceae; genus Mammaliicoccus; species Mammaliicoccus sp. K-M42. The sequence continues at coordinate 6,405 of NZ_JAJNIS010000025.1, forward strand.
TCAAACCTGTTTCTATAATTTGAGCTTTATTACCTGCTACCACACTCGAAAGAATTAATGAAATTGAAATTACAGAAATAATTGGTAATATATCAATTGATTTTTCGGCAACTGGTTTGAAAAATCTTTGTACTATAAAGCCTAAAATAATAGGAATTAATACAACTTGTACGACTGATATAAACATAGATGAGAAGGATACTTGTAACCATTCTCTTGCAAACAAATAAATTAAAGTTGGTGTAATGATGGGTGCTAATAATGTAGATACTGTAGTGATGGATACTGACAATGCAGTATTTGCTTTAGCTAAGTAACTGATAACATTTGAAGCAGTACCACCAGGACAACAACCGACCAATATTACACCTAATGCAATATCAGAATTTAAGTTAAACCCTTTTGCAATTAAATATGCTGTTACTGGCATTATTGTATATTGTAGAATTACGCCAATGAATACACTTTTCGGTGATTTAAACACTTCTTTAAAATCATTTGTTGAAATTGTCATCCCCATACCAAACATTACAATTCCTAATAAGTAAGGGATATAAGGTGCTACTTGAGAGATGACATTAGGGAAACTAAAACCTAATATTGCAGCTAATAACATCCAAAGAACGAATGTTTTATTAATGAACTGACTAAACTTTTTAATATTGTACATATATACACCTTCTAATTTTATAATAATCAGAATATTAACAATAATACAAAAATATTTCAATAGCTTTATGGAAATAAGTGGGGCTTCGCATTTTTAAATGAGAATTGATACATATAATGAGTTATTTTATACTTTTATACATAAAAATTTAACTATATATACAGCAGTATAAGCGTAATATCTTTTATGTATTTTAAAAATTATGTTATGATGAAAGAGGTAGAAAATGATGATAGAGGTGACTTCAATGGATTGTATTAAAGGGATATTCAAATTCTTTTTCATCTTAATTGCTATAACAACAGTTGCTGTTGGGGCAGGTATTGCTGTCTTAGCATTTGTATTTAAAAAAGATTTTGAAGAATTAGAACAAAAGACTAAAGAAATTGTATCTGAGATCGAATCTAATAATTAAAATAAAGGAGCAATCACTATAATTATGTGATTGCTCCCTTTTTTTAAAATAATATTAGGAGGGTATATATTTTGCAATATGAAAGCAATGTGTTAATATCTCCAAGATTAGATTATCGTATGACCAATCAATTAAAGGATTTATCAAGAAGTTTGGAAGTGCCTAGTGTAAGAGAACTTCAAGCCTTAATTGAGACTATAGAATATGATCAGCCATTTTTAAAATCTATAACTATTGGTACGAGTAATGAAAATGAGATGGTTAACGCTGCATTTCATTTAAAGTCTTTGATTGAATCTACATGGTATGAAAATAAGCAGTCCGAAGTGTATGTTAATGTTGTGATTTGGAAGAATCATGTAGGTTCTTCTAAAAAGTATGTTAATAAGTTTGTATCAAACTCACCTGATGTTTGGATTACGCTCGGTTCACATATAGGGTTTTGTAATGTATTAAAGCGATTGTATCGCACTGAAAAATGGGATTCGAAAAGAACCTATTGTTTGAGTTCATTGTTATCTCAGGCGATGATAAATATAGTAGGAGCAAAATATTTCGAGGGTATAAATGGTATAAATTACCATGATGAAATTGTTAAAGTTGAAAATGGATACATTACATCAAATCCTAATTGTTTTGCTGAGCCTTCTTTTTTCTAATGATAATAAATAAAATAGTGGTAATACATATGAGTAATGAACTCATAACATACTTAAAATAATTTGTTGATTTTTGACCAGTTTCAGGAAGCTTTTTTGTTTCTAAGTTGGTCTTTTTTTCTTTTTCAGAAGTGGATTGGTTAGAATGGTTAGGAATTAAGAAATCTTTAACTACTGATATTTGATAAGACTGTGGGTTGTTTTGATTATGATTTAAGCTATTAGTATTAGGTGGGGATTGTTGATTTTCGTGGTTATTATCTAATTGATTGTGTTGTACGGAATCTTGAATAAAAGGTGATACAGATTTGTTGTCAGAATTGAATGTATAATATTTATCATCTCCTATTGAAATTGATGAATGAGTATCTATTCCGTTAATTTTTACATCGAATGCGGTGTCTCTAGGAATATTTGAAGGAATGTTAATTGTAGTTGAACCCTCATTGTTAGTCTTACCTATAAATTCTTGGTTCTGTGCTAAAAGTTTAACTTCTACATTACTTAAAGGTTGATATGTTTTGGAAAGTACTTCGATTGTAATATTTTGATTATTTATAGAAGGTGTATTACGAATTTGAGAATCAGAAGAAGTTAATTGATATAACTTATTAGGTTCAACAGTAAAAGTCTGTTGATTTGAAGTAGTTAAAGTATAATGAGGTTTAATATTCTTATTTGGAATTTCAACAAAAGCCAGTCCATCTGATCTAGTTGTTAGATGCTTAACTTCATTATCTAACTGAAGCTGAAACGTTTCATTAGATATAGGCATATTGCTCGCAGTTAAGAATTGAAATCCAATCGGAGTCATATCAGTACTTGCGTAAGTGACATGAGTCATATTGAGTGATGTAGCTACAAAACAAACAATACTGTAAAGAAAGATTGAAAACGTCTTCATCGGGTCCTCCTTTCTTGCTTATTTAACTATTATCATATGATAGCTATATTATTGCATAACTCGCTTTAATATTCAAGTATTATTTTATTATTTTTTTATAAGAATTTATTTTTATCTAAAGATGAGTTAAATACGTGCTTTTAACAAAATTGTATAACCTATATTATCTTCTGTTTTGCAAGAGAAATAAAAAAAGCGTAAAATAAAAGCATAATTTAAAAGGGGATGTTAAATATGAAATGTGTAAGTTGTAATCAAGAAATGATAAATGACCTTCGTATAAACGTTCCAGGAACTTTAGTAGATGTGAGATTAATTAAAGAAGAAGAAAATGAAGACATATTAAAAAAAGCGATTGCTATACCTAAAGCTGCAGTTTGTTTAAAATGTGGCGAAGTCAAATATTACATAGAGGATATAGAGTCGTTTAGAAATGCTTTAGATCAAGTGTAAATCAATTAAATAATCCTTATAAATAAAAACAGAGAGAACTTTTATACACTAAAAGTTCTCTCTGTTTTCTATTATTAAAAAGCATATCTCAATATTTAATTATATCTTTTTGATGTTTCTAACTGATGCATAACAATGTTCACCATTATTAAAGTAAACAGTACGATCTTTCGTATCAATTGTATCAACGTTATTTCGATTAATAACATAACTGTTATGACATCTAAAGAATCTATCATCTAAATTCGATAAATCCTTTAAACTACCATAAAACTCAATTTGTCTATTATCAAGATGAGCAATTAGTCTGTGCGATTTTGTTGAAGATTCAAAAAACATGACATCATCATATTCGACGTAAACTGAATTACTACCTCTAGTTAATTCTATTTTTTCAACATTAGTATTTTTAGATAACATACCTAAACGAATATAAGCAGTATCTAAACAGTCTAATACTCTTGTCTTTAATTGATCAGGATCATCTTTAAAGATGAAATCCATGGCTGCTACTTTATAAACGAACGTTAAATATGTTAATTCACTATGACTCGTTACAAAAACGATATTACCAATCGGATCATATTTACGTATGTTGCTCGCTAAAGTAATACCATTTATGTCAGCATCAAGTTGAATATCTAGAAAATAACAACCTATATCATTCGCTGTTTTGACATACTCTAAAAGTTCGTAAGGATCATGAGTAGCAAGTTCAATAGACATTTCTTTTTCTTCAATCATAATGTAATTATTTATAATCGTTTGCATACGTTCTAATTGTTTCGGGTCATCTTCACAAATGACGATTTTCATCGAATCACTTCCTCAGTGCTATCATTTAAAATTTCAAGCTTTTGAATAAAGTATTGATTGTTGATAAAAGTGTCTAAGAAAACATGATCCGTTTTCTCAGTAATTTCTTTCAAGGTCGTTAAACCAATACCACGTTTACGACCTTTAGTAGAATAGTGATCTTCAAATAACTTATGTACTTTTGGAGTATCTTTAGAACATTTATTCATGAATACAAGTAATATAGATTCATCATTTTTAATAAAAGCAATTTGAATTGTAGGATTATCTACAAACTCAGAAGCTTCAATCGCATTATCCATAATGATTCCAATACAGCGACTCAATTCAACAATGTTCATATTTATATGATCAATCTGTTCAGTAATCTCAACACTAATATTGATATTCTGTTCCTGAGATTGAATAATTTTTGTCGTTAATAAACCTTTAATTTCTCTCACATGTAAATTTTGTAGCCCATTAATTTTAATCGCATTTACTTTCATATCATCATGAAGATGCGCTATATTTTGATCAAAATAAACCCTTAATCCTTCCATATCATCTTCTCTAATATAATCAGATAATGTAGCTAAAATATTCACATAATCATGACGAAACTTACGCATTTCATTATTAATTTGTTCAATCTGCAACGTATATTTATAATATTGATTAATCTCTTTTTTAGTACGCTGTAAAGCCATTTCCCGAATGATCGTGAAAGAAATTAAAATTATAAAAATAGCAGCAACACACACATAAATCACATAGAATAATGTCTGGAATTCAAATTCTTTTTCAGTATTATATGATTTAGGCATGTATACGTAGAAGACCATGAATGAAACAGCTAAGAAACCTGCAATTAATAATAAATATACTCTGTTATTATATAAATAACTGAGCTTTAATTTATTCATTAAACGCCTTATTAAGTATGCAATGATTATTGTAAATGAGCTATGAAATAGCATGTAATACATAAAAAATTGAGGTACATTATTAAGGTTATCAATAATATACTTAGTTAAAAATACAGATAAATAATCAGAAACAACTGATATTAATATGACTATAAGTGTATTAATAATTCCCAGTAATCTAAACTTCTTATAAAAGAATATAAAACAGAACAGGCAAACGTAAACTATTGCGCTCATTCCAAATAAATAATAAAAAGCAAGAGAAGGGATCATGTATCCCAAAGTGAGAATAACATAATCCCTTTTGCTATAACGATAATTCTGAGTTATAGCTAATAAAACTGTAAATAATAATATTTGTAAAATTCCAAATGGTAAAGATTCTATATTTGTAAATGATTCCATATACCCTTACACTTCCCTAAAACAATCTTATTGTTTTTCTTTTAATAATTCCGCTGGTACTTCTGTTTCATCTAAAAATGCCATACAACCTCTAATTACCGCTTTTTCACCAATTGCTGAAAGGATATTTGATACTGATTTTGAAAATAAACTAGTTAATAAATTCATAATAATGTTTCCTCCTCTTTGTAAAATATAGGTAATAGTGATACTGCTTCAAAGATCAATCCTAAGCATACTAATTGTTGATACGGTTCTTTTATGAATAATGAAAGAACTATCAATATAGTAGCGACTATGATTGATCTTAGTTTAAGTCCTTTTTTCCATTTGCCTAATATGGGATGTTTCTTTGTTTGCATTGGTGCGTACTTTATTATAATAAGATAACCAATTAGTGCTAGGGCAAGGAATGCCCAATACGACAAGTTAGTATTTATTATAATAAGTGGCGCCAATACAAACATTATGATGCTTTGTATTGTGCATAAAAAAGTGGACTTAGCGTGTGCACCAAACGCGAAATATCTAACGGCAAAATAACTAAGATGAACAATAAGTGTGTATAAAAATATATGGCATAGAAGGGCGGCGCCATATATGACTACAGTCTTCATGATATTCCCTACAAATACTTCTAGTCCATACTTTACCTTTAAATAACTAACATGATCTAGGTTATTTGAATTTTGAAGATTTGCTGCAATCTTATCTATTTGTGTTTGTACAGGCTGATACATAGCGGCCCTCCTTCATTATGATTATAGAACAAATTGATTTACATTTTACTTCTTTTGCCTAACTGTATTATTTTAATGCCTAACTGTTTGAATTACGAATATATTTGTATTTTAACATAATATCAATGCAGTTAAGAACTTAAAATAATGACTTAGGGAAAATATTAAAAACACTTATCAAAATAATATAAGATAATATATGACTATTATATTTTATAGATTAATTTATAAATCTCATATATAAAGGGGGATACTTTATGGCAGGCGATATCGTAAATGCTATTGGTAGTATTTTTAATTGGTTTCTAGAAATTTTCAGTGATATAAGCAGTTAAACTTCTAAAGTCTTATATATGAATTTAGAATATTAAATTATACAACGTGTACCATTAGGTATGCGTTTTTATTATAGTTATTGAGCGTTTTCATGTAGAATGATATTAAAGATAAATTTAGGGAGGATTTTAATTTTATGAAAACGAAAGGTTATATTGGTAGTTACACTAAGAAGGATGGTAAAGGGATATATAGATTTGATGTAGATGAAAATGATCAAACTATTGAAAAGGTAGAAGTAGGCTATGAAGTTGAAGCATCTACATATATTACACAACGTAATCAGTTTTTATATGCTATTAAAAAAGATGGTGAAGATTGTGGGGTTGCCAGCTTTTTAATTAATGAAGATGGTAGTTTAACTTTTATAAATGATTGCTTAGCTTCTCAAGAAGGTACAGGTTGTCATATTTCAGTTTCTAATGACGGTAAATACTTATTTGAAGCTGTATATGGAGCAGGTCTTGTTAGAATTTATAAACTTAATCCTGATACTGGAGAATTAGTTGAGTTAATTGATTTTTATCGTGGAGAAGGACAAGGGCCAAATGAAGCGAGACAAGAAAGTAGTCATATTCATTATGCTCAACAAACACCAGATTTAGATTTTATTGCTACAGTTGATTTAGGGGCAGATGTTGTTAGGACATTTAAGTTTTCTGATGAAGGACTAGAATTAGTTGAAACATTAGAAGTACAAGCAGGTAGTGGACCAAGACATTTAGCGTTCCATCCAAGTGGTGATTATGCATATTTAGTAAGTGAAATGAGCAATACAATTCAAGTGTTATCTTATAAGAACGGTGTATTTGCTGAGATTAGTCCAAGATTAATGACTATACCTGAAGATTTTGATTTAAATTCACAAGTTGGTGCAGTTAGATTAAGTCATGATGGTCAATTTATTTATGTTTCAAATAGAGGTCATAACAGTATAGCGGTATTTAAAATATTAGGTGATGGCGCCAATATTGAAAGTGTAGAAATAGTTACAAGTGGTGGAACATGGCCAAGAGATTTTAATATCACACCAAGTGATACTTTCTTAGTAGTGGCACATGAACATTCATATAATTTAGTTTTGTTTACTAGAAATAAAGAAACAGGTAAATTAACAGAAATAGAAAATGAACAAAAAGCTTCAGAAGGCGTATGTGTTCAATTTATATAACAATGGTAGGTGATTAGCTTTGAAAATTGCATTATATCAAATGCATGTTATACCAGGTAAACCAGAAGAAAACATTCAGAAAATAGATCAATGGTTCGATCAACTTGATGAAGATATCGATATAGCGGTATTACCTGAAATGTGGAATACGTCATATCGATTAAAAGATTTAAATGAACTTGCTGATAATGATGGTGAAGTTATCCTTCCTTTTTTACAAAAGAAAGCTAAAGCGCTCAAAAAACATATTGTTGCTGGGTCTATTGCTTATAAAAAAGATCAAGAAATTTATAATAGAGCCATTGTCATCAATAAAGAAGGTAGTTGCATTAACACTTATGACAAGGCACATTTAGTACCGATGTTAAATGAACATCATTATTTAACTTCAGGTGAAAAAAAGCCTACAGTTTATAAATTAGATGAAGTCGATATGGGTACAATTATATGCTATGACTTAAGATTTCCGGAATTATCTCGCTCTTTAGCATTAGAAGATGCAAAGGTTATATTTGTACCAGCACAATGGCCAAAGTCAAGAATCGATCATTGGAAAGCATTACTACGTGCTAGAGCAATTGAAAATCAAGTTTATGTCATTGCGTGTAATAGTGTAGGACTTTGTGATGAAAATGAATTTGGTGGTAACAGCTTAGTATATGGTCCAGATGGCACATTAATGGATAATTTATATTATGAAGAAGATACTTTAATTGTTGAAATAGACTTTGAAAAACAAGAACAAATTAGAGAAGCAATTCCAATATTTAATAGTCTAAGAACTGATTTATATTAAGAAGAATGAGGCTGAGACAATAATTTGTCCAGCCTCATTGTATAGTTAAAACTATTTTCATAACCTGCTTGCCTATGGTACAGTCTCAGCCTGTAGTCTTCGATTTGTACTGTTTCCACAGTCGTGTCGGCTATGAAAGTGTCTTATAGTGGTTATATTATATAAGCAAGTTTATAGAAACCTGCTTATAAATGTTAGTTGAAGTGAATGGAGATGATTGTTTGGAAAGTAATATATCAGTTCAATTTAAAAATGTTGAATATGAAATTGAAAACTCTAAAATTTTAAAAGAAATAAATGCTGAAGTTTATAAAGGTAAGTTGACATCTATTATAGGTCCTTCTGGTGCTGGGAAATCTACTTTATTATCTTTAATAAATTTATTAAAATCTCCTTCTAAAGGTGACATTTTGATCAATGATGAAACAATTAATTCATATAATCCGATGGAATTAAGGAGAAAAGTACAATTAGTTTCACAAGAAGCCACTATGATTAAAGGGACTGTTAAAGATAATTTAGAGCTTCCTTTAACACTTCAAAATAAAAAGATGACAGATGAAGAAGCGAAATACTTTTTAGAAAGAGTGGATTTATCAGTAACTTTTTTGAATAAAAATAGTAAAGAGTTATCTGGAGGAGAAAAACAAAAATTATCTTTAGCACGTGCACTTGTTAATAAACCAGAAGTTATTTTATTAGATGAGGTAACGTCTGCACTTGATAGAAATTCTAAACAAGCGATAGAATTGTTACTCAAAAAAATTAATAAAGAGCATAATGTAACGATGATTTGGGTGACGCATGATATTAATCAGGCTTTACGATTGAGCGATTATGTTTGGGTTATGATTGATGGAGAAGTAGTTGAAGCTGATAGTGTCGAAAATATTAAACATACTAAAAATTCTGAGGTCAGAAATTTTATAGGAGATAAAGTATTATGAGCATAACATCTATAATATTAATGTTTATTTTTATCATCATTCCGATAGTTTTATCTAAGAGTTTTAATTTAGGATTAGAAAAAGATACTACAGTCGCTGCAATACGATCTTTCGTTCAGCTATTAATTGTAGGTTATATATTACAATTTATATTTGACCAAGATAGTTATATATTTATTGTATTAATGGTCATACTCATAATTGGTGCAGCAACTCAAAATGCAAGGAAAAAAGGGTTGGAAATACCAGGCATTACATGGAAATTATTATTAGCTTTTATATCCATTGAAATCATTACGCAAGGGATATTAATAGGTTTTAATATAACACCTGCTACAGCACAATATATCATTCCTATAAGTGGAATGATAATAGGGAATTCTATGGTGCTAAGTATATTATTTTTAAATAGATTTATGTCTGAAATAAAACAAAACGATAACATAATAGAGCTTATTTTATGTTTGGGCGGAACACCTAAACAAGCAATTCATAAGCAGTTAATCACATCTATTCAATCAAGCGTTATACCTACAATAGAACAACAAAAAACAATTGGTTTAGTACAGTTGCCAGGCATGATGAGTGGTCAAATTATTGCTGGAGCTGATCCTTTAGAAGCTGTGCTCTTTCAAATATTAATTGTATTTATGCTATTAACGGCAGCTACTATGACAAGTGTAATACTAGGGTTTTTATCGTATCCAACTTTGTTTAATAAGAAGCAGCAATTAATAGAAAAGCATTTCAAATAAAAAAGCTAGGACAATTAAATTGTCCCAGCTTTTTATTTTTTAAACATTGCTCTTACATATTTACCTTTTCCTTTATAAGGCGGGAAAAGTACACCGGTTTCAAGTTTAGTTGTTTTGAACATTATGCCTTTTTCATTACTAAATAATTCAAATGAGGCTTTACCATGGTATTTACCTATTCCTGATAGTCCAACTCCACCAAATGGCAAGTTATGATTACCTACATGTAAAAGGGTGTCATTTATGCAACCACCGCCAAATGAAATTCTTCTTACGACTTCATCAGTATGATTCTCATCTTCACTAAATAAGTATAAGGATAATGGTTTTGGTTTGTTCTTAATGAATTGTATTGCGTCTCCAAAGGCTTCATAAGTCATGATTGGAAGGATTGGACCGAATATTTCATCTTCCATTAAAATGTCATCGAATTTAACATTATCAATGACAGTTGGCTCGATATAGCAATGATCTAAATCAGAATTGCCACCATAAACGATATCACCATTTGTATTTTCTAAAAGATGTATTAATCTGTCAGTATGTCTTTCATTAACAACTCTACCAAAATCTTCACTGTCTTGAGCATTTTTGCTGTAAAATTCTTGGATTGTAGACTGTAATGCTTTTACAAATTGTTGTTTTATAGAAGCATCGATAATGACGTAATCAGGTGCTACACAAGTTTGACCAGCATTAATGAATTTACCAAAAGCAATTCTTTCAGCAGCTACTTTAATATTGGCAGTCTTATCAACTATAGCTGGGCTTTTTCCACCTAATTCAAGTGCTACAGGAATCAACTGTTTACTAGCTTGCTCGTATACACTTTGACCAATTTTTGTTGAACCTGTAAAGAACACAAAATCAAATGGAAAAGTTAACAATTCTTCTGTAACCGTTTTGTCACCAGTAACACAAGAAACGAAAGAAGGATCAAATGATTCTTCAATTATTTTTCGAACGATTGCACTGACATTAGGTGTTAATTCTGAAGGTTTTACGACAGCACAATTACCGGCTGCTATAGCCCCAATTAAAGGTTCAATGACAAGTTGGAAAGGGTAATTAAATGGACCAATAATTAGAACTGTACCATATGGTTCATATACTGTATAACTTTTACTAGGGAAAAGAAAAACAGGTGTATTAGCATTGTTTTTACTGGCTAAACCCTTGACTTCTTTTAACATGAAAGAGATACTTTTATAAATATAACCGATTTCTGTTGCATAAGATTCAACTGCATTTTTGCCTAAATCGTGTTGCAAAGCTTCTATTAATTGACTCTCATTTGATTTAATAGATTTTTTTAGTAATCTTAATTGTTTTTTTCTAAATTTAATATCTTTGGTAATATCGCTATCGAAGAACGATTGGATATTTTCAAATTGATTTGCTATTGACAAGATTGATAACCCCTTTATACTTCTGTTGTTTATATTTTAACAATAGTTATAATTAAAAGCGAAGTCTTTATTTATTAAAGACCATTTTATTAAGAATATATTATGAAAAGGTGAAACTATATGAAATTTGGATTTATAGGTACGAACTGGATTAGTGACAAATTCATTGAAAATGGTAGTCAAGTAGAAGGTTTTGAGCCATATGCTGTATTTTCACGTACAGATGAAAGAGCAAACTATTATAAAGAAAAGCACCAACTAATTGAAACATTTACAAATCTAGAACAATTTTGTGAATCACGAAACTTTGAAGCGGTATATATTGCTTCGCCTAATGCATTTCATTTTGAGCAGGCAGCATTAGCCATAAAAAATAAAAAGCATGTCATAATCGAAAAACCAGCAACTATAATCCAAGCACAATTTGAGACCCTTTCAAAACTTGCTAGTGAATATAATGTTACTGTTATGGAAGCAATGAAGTCAACATTATTATCTCCATTTGTAGAATTTACAAATGCAAAAATTGATATTGGTGAAATACGATATGCAGATTTTCATTATCATCAATATTCATCAAGATATGATAAATATAAGAATGGTATTGTTGAAAATGCATTTAAACCAGAACTTGGTAATGGTGCATTAATGGATCTTGGAGTTTATACTGTAGCGCCAATTATACATTTGTTTGGTATGCCTGAAAATATTCGAGCAAATGGATTTAAACTTGATACTGGAGCAGACGGACAAGGAAATGCAATACTCGATTTTAATACATTCCAAGCAACAATTAGTTATTCTAAAATATGCGATAGAGTTAGCCCTTCAGAAATTATTGGAGAAAATGGTTATGTGATGATAGATAAAATTAGTGCCCCGTCTAATATAAAAGTGTTTAATAGAGATGGAGAGCTGTTGAACGAGTTTACAGGGGACGAAACATATACAATGAAAGAAGAAATTATAGAATTTATGAAATGTGTCAAAGAAAATAAAATAGAATCAACTATTAACACACATGAAAGAACATTAAACACTATAAAAGTATTAGATGAAATAAGAAAGCAAATAGGGGTAGAATTTAATGTCTAAAAAAGTTTTTGCGATTGTAAGTATTCTATGTATAGTTATATTATTAATGGTTACATTAGTTCCATTTAAACAAGAACCATCTTCAACAACAAGAGTTGTCGTTGATCATTTTAATCATAAATATGCTTTTCCAAGCTGTTATGATTATGAAGAAGCATCAAATTACATAGATGAAGTTACTTTAAAAGACGCACAAGACTTAAAATATCCACCTATAAATAAATGTACAACAGAGAAAGCTAAGCCACAGTACAAATCATTGTTAAAGAGAGTGCTGGAAAGTACCGAAATATAATATTCTGGAATTAATACTTCAATATATAGTGAAAATGTTTTGAGAGTTATGCTTTAAATTTTTATAAATTCATATAAGTAACTTGTAGAGCTACCATCAGAGTACCAGCAAAGTCTTAGAACTTTGTTGGTATTTTTTATGCGCATGCTTTCCGCGGGCATGTTCTCAGCCTGTAGTCTTCGAATCATGCTTTTCCCCAGGAGTCAGCGCTAAAAAATTCCAAATATCAACAAACTGAACCTATAAATTTAAGCTCAATTTGTTTACAGTCCATAGTATTTCCTAAGCCACTATTTTTATCCTCATGCATTACCCGGCGCACTTTTAAGAGTACCAGTATAAGCAAGTTTCAGCAAAATTGCTGATAAGAGGTGTAGTAAAAGCAAGTTTCAGCAAAATTGCTGATAAGAGTATCAGTAAAAGCAGGTTTAAGAGAAATTGCTGATAAGAGGTGTAGTATAAGCAGGTTTAAGCTAAATTACTTATAAGATTAGCCATAAAACCAGCTTTGATTACAAATAAAAAGTGCCTAAATTGAGAACGATTTTGTAAAGTGCGGACGCCTGAGGGAATAGTATGAGTGAGAGACTATAGGCTCGAACCATACCCCTAGGCAAGCATGCACGAACAAAATCGTAAGATTGTATAAAAGGTAGGCAAGCATGCACGAATAAATTCGTAAGATTTAAAAAATAAGCATATCACTGTAAACTTTAAAAATTCAGTTACGTGATATGCTTATTTTTTTGAGTTAGGAATTATATCCGGACTCTTATCATTATTTTTTTAATACGTCGTGTGTGCTTTGGTCTTTAGTCATAACATCTTGAACGTAAGGGCATACTGGATCAATAACTTTACCTTCTGATCGTGCTTTATCAATTACAATATCAACTAGCTTTCTAGCCATTCCGTGACCTCTTAAAGAAGGGTCAACAAATGTATGATCTACAACGAGCGTCTTACCATCCAAATCTTGATACGTAATTTCTGCCTCAAAATCATTTTCCGAGTTACCTACATAAAACTTGTTTGTACCTTGTTTGATTTCCATTGCAATCACACTCCTTATAAATTATTTACCTAATAATTCATCGATTGGTGGTACAACTTGTTTCTTACGTGACACAACGCCAGGTAATACTGCTACATTACCATTTAATTCAGTATTAAATGCTTTTGCAACTGCTTGTTGTTCTTTACCTAAAGCAATCACTGTTGAATCACTGTTTAATATATCAGTAATAACAAATACGAATAAATCGTATTGTTCATTTGCAATTATTGCGTTGATTTCATTTTCAACATCTTCTTGAATTTCAAGAACTTCTTTTACATCTACAGTGTTAACTTGAGCGATACGTACAAGTTTGTCACCCATGTTGAATGATTTAGCATCCATATTTAATAAAAATTCTGGTGTTTTACCTTTAACTGAAGCACCAGCTTTAAGCATTTCTAATCCATATTCATTTAAATCAACATTGGCAATTTCAGCTAATTCTTCACAAGCTTTTTTATCTTGGTCTGTACATGTTGGTGATTTAAATAGAAGTGTGTCAGAAATAATAGCTGAAATCATTAATCCAGCAATTTCAGGTTTAATTTCTATACTGTTTTCATTGTACATTTTTTTAAGGATTGTAGTTGTACAACCAACTGGCTCAGCTCTGTAATATAATGGGGCACCAGTTTCAAAATTACTAATACGATGATGATCAACTACCATTGTTATAGTCGCATCTGTAATATCATCGGCACTTTGTTGGAATTCGTTATGGTCAACTAAAATAACGTCTTTACCTTTTAAAGATGTTTCTAATAATGCAGGTGCATCAACTTTGAAATAATCTAATGCGTATTGTGTTTCGTCAGAAATTTCTCCAAGTCTAACTGCTTGAACATCATTTCCAAGTTCTTTTTGTAAATCTTCCATTACTAATGCTGAAGCAATAGTATCTGTGTCTGGATTCTTATGTCCAAATATAAATGTGTTTACCAATGTAAATTCTCCTTTAGCTTTGAATATTCTGTCACTTTATTTTACCACGAACATCTTGTCTATTCTACAAACGCGCCTATACTATTTTCAAAATGTGTAAGTGCCCAATCATGCCCAGCTTGATTAAATGAGGCTACACAATTTTTAGGAATATGAATTTTATAATTCAGATTATAAGCGTCTATAGCAGTATGGAGTACACAAATATCAGTACAGACACCAACTATCTCAACAGTATCAACTGCTCTTTCTCTTAACAAACTATCTAGATTCGTACCGAAAAATGCACTATATCTTGTTTTATCTAACCAAAATACATTTTTGGAATTTTGGATTTCTTCGTATTGAGATTTTAATGTGTTGTATAATTCTCTACCGTTCGTTCCCTTAATATTATGGGGTGGAAAGAGTTTCGTTTCAGGATGATAAGGATCATTTTCAAAATGGTAATCCATTAAATAAAAAATTAAATCTTGATTAGTATTATAATCTTCAATTTTGTTATATATATTTTTTTCGATTTTTTGACCAGGTTCACCACAAGTTAGTTTCCCATCAGTAGCAACAAAATCATTTGAATAATCTACAACTATTAATGCTTTCTTCAATTAAATTCCCCCTAATTGTCTATAATTTAATTTCAGTGTAATATGAATATATATGAAAGTATACGCTATATTAAGGTGGTTATGAAGTATGAAGAATATAGTTAACGTGAAAAATTATGGTGCTAAAGGTGGGTGTGGGTTAACCGATACAATTGGTATCCAATTAGCATTGTTACAAGCAAGAAAAGGACCAGTAACTGTTTATATCCCAAAAGGTGTTTACCATATCATTTATGAATTAGTTATTTATGAAAATACAACACTTATTCTAGATGATGAGGCAACTCTTATAAGAAAATCATCTAATGCAATGTTGAAAAATGGTCATAAATTTAAAAAATACTATGGATATAACGGCCATAGTAATATAAATATTATTGGTGGAACTTTCGATGCGTATGGACATACTAATAATACTAACAATACGATTATGTCGATAGGTCATGCTAGCAATATTCAAATTCATAACGTAACTTTTAAAAATGTTGTAGGTGGACATGCAATTGATGCGTGTGGTTTAGATGGTTTTTATGTGAGTAAGTGTAAATTTTTAGGATTTCGAGATGATAGTGGTAAGAGACTATTTAGTGAAGCGGTACAGATAGATATACAAACTAAGGGTGCATTTCCTAAGTTTGGAGCACCTGATGGTACGATTACTAAAAATGTCTTAATAGAAAATTGTTATTTTGGAAACTCTGGAGATCCAAATATGTCAGCATGGAACAGGGCGGTTGGCTCACATGCAAGTATGTATAATGCGTTTTATGAAAATATTCATATTCAAAATAATACATTTGAAGGCTTAGGAGATTTTGCGGTTACACTTTTAAAATCAAAAGAAACAACAGTAACAAATAATACATTTATTGATTGTGAAGGTGGCGTCCGGTATTTAGCAGTACCGACCGGTAAATATTCATTAGATATTAATCAGTTTGATAGAGGTGGACAAGCAGGTTCAACATTATTAATTGGAGAAAATACATTTAAAAACATTAAAAGTAAACAAAGTATTCTCGTTAAGAGTTATGAAAAAGTTAACAATAAAGATATTTATATTTTCAATAATCGTTTTGAAGGAGACACTTCAAATAACATTAAATTCATAAAATCAACTGATATATATTTGATGAATAATAAGCATTTAACGCGCATTGACAAAGATAAAGTAGATAGACTAATACAAATATAAGAGGTGTATCTAATGAATGAAATAGAAAGTTATATTGATCAAATCGATGCAAAAAGAAAAGAAGCTTATATTAAATTGTATGAAGTAATTCAAGAACAGCTTCCAATTGGATTTGAACCAGTATTACAATATGGCATGCCTACATTTGTAGTACCACTTAATACTTATCCCAAAGGTTACTTAAATAGAACTGACGAACCACTGCCATTTATTAGTATAGGCGTTCAAAAAAATCATATTGCCTTATATCATATGGGATTGTATGGAATGGAAGAACTCAAAGAATGGTTTGAACGTGAATATGCAAAACGAGTTCCAACGAAATTAAACATGGGTAAAAGTTGCATCAGATTTACAAATACAAAAACGATTCCCTATGATTTGATTGGTGAGTTGAGTGAAAAAGTTACAGTAAAAGAATGGATAAATAAATACGAAACGGGTTATAGAAATAGTAAATAAATTAGTAAATAAATAAAAGGGTGGGACGAAGAAATCTTTTAATAAAATCAGATTTCTGTCCCACTCTTTTTATATATGTTTATCAAAATTACCTAGTACTTTCACATTAAATTCTAAGGTTTTCAATATCGTAATAACTTTTTTCATTTCTACATCATCTGCACTACAATCAGCTTGTACAAAGAAATGATACATTCCAAGTTGAGTCTTTAGTGGACGTGATTCAATCCATGAAAGGTTAATGTTAAATAGTGCAAATGTATTTAATATACTTGCTAGTAGACCAGGTTTATCTTGATCTGGAGTGATCAATAATATACTGTCTGTTGCTTTTTTAACTGGTTTTTCTTGAGCAGATAGTACTAAAAACCTTGTTGTGTTATGTGGATAGTCTTCAATATGTTGGTGTAGAGCGATTATTTCATTATTAGTTTCTTCTAAACCAATTGGTGCAATTGCAGCACTATGGTCATCTATCTCATCTAAACTTTGTACTGTACTGTCTGAATACCGATATGTAAAGTTATGATTCTTAATGAATTTTGAAGTCTGATTAATAGCTGGTGCGATTGAAACGACTTCATTTATATCTTCTAATTTTGTTCCCTTTTTAACATAAAGTGAAAAGGAAATGTCTAAATGTAATTCATCTATAACATGAATTTTTTGTTCTGTTAATGAGTCTGCAATAATGTTAATCGTTCCTTCTATAGAATTTTCTATAGGAGCAATTGCTATATTTTGTGGATCTGTTTCTATTGCTTTAACAACTTCGTATAAATTTGATTTTGGTATATATTCTTCTATTTCATTTTGTTTATATTTTAATGCAGCCATATGTGAAAATGTTCCTAATGGCCCTAAATAATATAATTTCATAAAAGACTTCCTTTCTAATGGAATGGACAACCTTGTTCTGTTTGTTTATATAAAAAGTTAGGACTTCTCATTTCATTATCATAGCCTTTATGATAATTATGTACAAGTGAGGGTGAAAGGGGGGGAGCTAGCCAACTCCATTTACCTGTAACTTTTCTATTAACATTATTTTCATTGTCTTCGAACTTTTTAAACTGCTTTGATGCGTTGTAATGATCTACTATTGAAACTCCAGATTGTTTAAACGAATGAAAAACAGCGTAGTTAAATTCTACTAAAGCTTTATCTCTCCAATAACTTGATGTTGTTGATGTATCTAAATTAAAAGCTTCAGCTATATCTTTCAATTTGTCATAACGATATTCATCTGTAAAGTTTCTAACCCCAATTTCAGTTTCCATATACCAACCATTAAATGGAGCAGTATGATAATAAAGCCCACCAATTTCTAAATCCATATTAGATATGATAGGTACTGCATACCATTTTAATTGCAACTTTTCTAAAGCAGGAAATTGCTCATGTTTGATTGATACTTCTTTAATTAATCCTTCAGTATAAGAGTGGAATTGCAGCGGTTGTTTATTAATACGATAAATAAGTGGGAGTATATCAAAGTCAGAATGCTTACCTTGCCAATTTAGGTGTTGAGCGAGTTGAGTGGTTTCTCTCGACTTAGGATCACCATAATTTTCATACCCAGCATATCGGATAAGCTGTTCATTCTTAATTTCAATTTGATTAGAGTATATACTAATCATAGGTTTAATTTTGCCATTATTTGTAGCTTGTTCAATATGTTCTTCAATAGAGTGTAGAAATTGTTTTTCACTATTGATATGTCTTAAATCTCTGACAGTTAATTTGTCCCAAAAAAGGCGTCCTATACATCTATTAGAATTTCTCCACGCTACTTTAGCACCATACTCAAGTTCATCTTTATTATGTGTATATGTTCCTGTTTGATTTATTTCATCTTGTATTTCTTGAATTCTTTTATGAGCTTTTGTTTCATCTATATTAAGTTCTTTATACATATCTATAATAAAAGTAGTCGCTTTTTCTTGTATCATAATTACACCTCTATGTACTAGTATAAGCGACTACTATATTTTGGCAATATGTGATTTATGACAAATTACCAATTATTAATATTCTTGCGTTCACCTTTGAAATTACCTGATTTTTTGTGACGTTCTTTCAATACATCAACTACTTCTTCAAATTTCACGCCTCGATCATGAAGAAGAACAAATAGGTGGTAAAGTACATCTGCTACTTCATTAGTTAGCTCCAAGTTATCATGTTTCATAGCAGCTATAACAACTTCGAAAGATTCTTCACCAAATTTTTTTGTAATTTTATCTATACCTTCAGATAACAAATAGTTAGTATAAGATTTTTGATTATTTGAGTTTACACTTTCTTGAATTGTTGACTCTAACGATTCAAGAGAATAAGGTTCATCGGTATTGAAACAACTAATCGAACCAGTATGACAAGTTGGTCCATCTGGATTAACTTGTAATAAAATTGTATCTTGGTCACAATCTAATTTTATATCTAAAACATGTTGAATATTATTTGAAGATTCGCCTTTTTTCCAAAGACGATTTTTACTTCTTGAATAAAACCAGCACACTTTTTCTTGAACTGTTAAGTTATAAGCTTCTTCATTCATATAGCCAAGCATTAGTACTTGACCTGATTGGTAATGTTGCAATATTGCAGGCACTAAACCTTTTGAAAAATCAGGTGTTAATTGACTCATCGTACATTCACTCCTTCGTTAGATAAATGTGTTTTAACGGCTTGAATTGTTGTTTCTTTATCATGGAAGATACTAGCAGCAAGTCCAGCTGATACGTCTGTTTCTGTGAATAAATCGACAAAATGTTGACTATTACCTCCGCCTCCTGAAGCGATGACTGGAATGTTTACGAGTTTAGTAATTTCGCTTAATAATTTGTGGTCGAAGCCTTGTTTAACACCATCATAATCCATACTTGTTACAAGCAATTCACCTGCGCCTAAACTTTCTACTTCTTTGACCCAGTCTAGCACTCGTTTATCTGTTCTTTGTTTACCACCGTGAGTATAGCAATACCAATCTTGAAGTTGTTCTTCCCACTTAGCATCAACAGCTATACAAATACATTGTTTTCCAAACTTGTCACTTGCTTCACGTATGAAATTAGGATGACGTAAAGCACTTGAGTTTAAAGAAATTTTATCAGCACCATGATTTAGAAGGGAAGAAATATCGTCTAGAGTACTTATGCCTCCACCAATAGTTAGAGGGATAAAAAGTTTAGAAGCAGTTTGACTAATAATATCTAACATCATTTGATGTCCATTTTCAGTTTTAGATATGTCTAAAAACACGAGTTCATCTGCTGCTTCTTGGTTATAATATTCTGCTAATTCGACTGGGTGTCCTATATCTCTTAATCCTTTAAATTTTATTCCTTTAACGACTCGACCATCTTTTACATCTAAACAAGGGATGATTCTTTTCTTGATCATGAAATACCCTCCCAGAATTCATCAGTATTTGCTGCTTTTCCAACTATAGCTGCATGGACGTTTAATTGATTAAGTTGATCGATATCATCTTTGTTTCTTATGCCACCAGATGCAATAATTGGAATTGAAGTTGATTGCACTAATTTGCCAGTTAACTCAAAGTTAGGTCCAGATAACTTACCATCTTTTGATATGTCAGTATAAATAATACCTCCGATTGGAAGATGTTCAATTCTTTTAATGAAGTCGAATAGATTCATACCTGCATCTTCAATCCAACCGTTTAATTTGATTTCTTCAACGTATGCATCAACAGATAAATAAATTTTGTTTGGAAACTGGTTTGTAATTTGTTTTAACCAATTTAAATCTTGAATGCCTTTTGTTCCGACAATGATATATTCAATTCCTTTGTCGAAATATGATTGAATCGTGTCGATACTTCTAATGCCACCACCAACTTCAATTGGTAAATGTGTTAAATTAACAAGTTGTTCTATGTAGTCCGCTTCTGTTGGTTGCTGTTTTTTTGCTCCTATTAAATCGATAACATGAATTCTAGAGACTTGGTCAAATTTTGAATAAAAGGCGATGGCTTCTTCAGCTGTGCGTGCCATGGATTCCTTTGAATCATATTTACCTTCAGTTAATCTCACACTTGTTGAATCAATTAAATCAATTGCTGGCCATATTTCAATCATTTAAAAACCCCTCTTTCAATGCTAAATCTAAAATTTCAAGTCCATAGTCACCACTTTTTTCAGGATGAAATTGAATGCCAATAATATTTTTTTGTTGAACAATTGCAGTAATCGGTTGCCCATAATTTGCAGTCGCTATAACAGGTGAATTAGTTGAAACGTGATATGAATGTATAAAATAAACATCACCATTTAATATAAGATGCTCACTTTGTAAATTATTCCAACCTAAATGTGGTACTGGATAGGGACTTTCTATAGGTTTAACTTTACCTTCAAGTAGACCGAGTCCTTTAGTAGCACCTTCCTCGCTAAATTCAAATAGAACTTGCATGCCTAAACAGATTCCAATAATTCTATGTGTATCTTTTATTTCATTAAGTACTTTATCTAAACCACTTTTTTGTAATTGATTCATTGCATCTTTGAAATGACCAACACCAGGTAACACTACATGTGTACTATTTTTTATAGTCGTAATGTCTGATGTTAATTCAGCTTCATAACCTAAATGAAGAAGGGCACGTTCAATATTTTTAATATTACCTAAACCGTAATCGATAATTGCTATCATTATTCAATCACACCCTTAGATGATGGGACACCATCGAAATCATCTTTACTTAAGGCAATTTTTAAACTTCTTGCAAATGCTTTAAATATAGCTTCAATTTCATGATGCGTGTTACCACCTCTAATTAAATCTATATGTGTTGTTAATCTAGCATTAATTACAAGTGCTCTAAAAAATTCTTCTACAAGTTCAGTATCAAAAGTTCCAACTTTTTCACGAGAAAATTGTGCATTAAATGATAAGAAGGGACGACCGCTAATATCTGTTACAACACGCGCTAGGGTTTCATCCATTGGAATATAAAAAGTGCCATACCTACTAAATGATTTTTTGTCTATAATTGCTTCTAAAAGTAATTGACCAATTACAATACCTATATCTTCAACTGTATGATGGTCATCTACATGTGTATCACCATCTACATTTACTTTTAAAGTTATACCACTATGAAAACTAAATAAAGTGAGCATATGATCTAAAAATCCTACACCAGTATTAATTTGAGATGCTTCATCATTAAATAACAATTGAATATTAATATCCGTTTCTTTAGTTGATCTTGCTTTTTGATAAGTCATATCTTTGCCTCCATTCTTTTACGACTTTTTCTAAGTCTTCTAACTGTGGTTCAGTTGCGATAGAGTAGCGTACAGTTTGCTTCATGTTAGGTTCATCATAAAACCTAGGTAAAAACCCTTTACTATAAATATATTTGCCTAAATCTTGAGCTAAGTTACCATATGTTAATACGAAATTTGTTTTTGATGGCAAAACATTAATAATGTCACTTACATTATTTTCGAATATTGTTCTAAGTTTTACACATAATTGTCTTTGTCGGTTCAATAAAGAGCTTACAAGGTTCTTATCATTAAATAGCGCAGTCGCTATTGTTAAAGTTAAAGTATTTAAAGGATAGGGATGTGCAATACTATTTAAAGTTTGAATCGTTTTTTTCGTAGAAATAACTATACCAACTCTTAATCCGGCAAGTGCGAATGCTTTACTTAATGTCCTCATTTGAATGATGTGATCTTTCAATTCGATTTCATAAGCATCACCAAAATCTAAATATGCCTCATCAATAACAAAGTATCCTCCGATTTCCTTCATCAACTCAGAAATTTCTTCTAAAAATTCTGGAGAGTATTGAATACCTGAAGGATTATGTGGAACACTCATAATAAAAAATGCTGGTTTGATACGACGTATTTCATTTTTGATTTTGTCTAATGAAAATGTATAGTCTTGTTCAGCGTCAACATAATGGATAGGGCGATTAATTTGATGAGCATATGCTGTGTACATGAAAAAGTCAGGGTTCAATGTTAATACTGGACCATCTGGTAAAGCAATCATACATTTTTGAATCCATTCATCAGAACCATTTGCTGCTGAAATTTGATTAGGTGATAATTGATAATAATTAGCATAAGCATTAATAAATGCATCATATTCTTCATCAGGGTAAAAGTTAAAATCTGAATTGGATATAATTTCTTTTAATATTTCTTCATCCAAAGCAGGAATTGGACTTTCGTTTTTGTTAATTCTAATCATATTTCACGACTCCTTGTTGTTTGTTAATCTTACTTCTAATGATTGTTTATGTTGGTATAAACCTTCTTCTTCAGCTAATGCAATTGCACTTGGCGCAATTTCTTGATAAGCATGTTCATCAAGATGAATAACAGAGTGGCTAGTTAAGAAATCATTTACAGTAAGACCATTTGAAAACCTTGCTGTCTGATCTGTAGGTAGAACATGACTTGGACCTGCAGCGTAATCACCAATTGCTTCAGGTGAGTATTGACCTAAAAACATTGCGCCAACATATTTAATTTTGCCAATATATAAGTCTGGTTCAGTCGTTTGAATAGATAAATGTTCTGGTGCGATATAATTTACGACTTCAATCGTTTCATTAATATCTGTTGTTAAAATAGGATAATGAAAGTTTTTTATGCTTTTCTCAATAATGTTTTTTCTAGGTGCTAGATCTATTGCTTGTTGAAGCTTTTGATTAACTTTACTTAAAAATGACTGATCTGTTGATAATAAGAAAGTTCGAGCTTGTTCATCGTGTTCAGCTTGAGCTAAAATATCTTGAATGATATAGTCCACATTTGAATGCTCATCAGCAATAAGTGCAATTTCACTTGGACCAGCTATTTGATCAATACCAACTACACCATATAGTAATTGTTTACTTAGTGAGACAAATTGATTACCGGGACCAACAATTTTATCTACTTTAGGTATTGATTCTGTACCATATGCAAGTGCTGCAATACTTTGAGCACCACCTACTTGAAACACACGATTTACCCCTGTAATATGACATGCTGCTAATATAGCTGGGTCAATGCCATCTTTTTGTGGTGGGGTAACAACTATGATTTCTTTAACATTTGCTACTTTTGCAAGAGTAGCTGTCATTAAAACTGTTGAAGGATAACTTGCTTTTCCGCCTGGAACATAAATACCTACTTTTTCAATTGGATGGTAAAGTTGATAAGTTTGTCCTGTAGTTACATTTTCGTGCTTTATTTTTTGTTGAAACGCTTTAATATATTTATGACTCGTTTCGAGTGCTGATTTTAATTCATGTGAGATAAGATTAATACTGTTCTTAATTTCATGTTGAGGCACTTCAATTTGTTCTAGATCAACATTATCAAATTTTTTATTATATTTAAATATTGCTTGATCTTTATTTGTTTTTACATCTTCAATGATGTTTTTTACACTTTCAGTATTACGCTCATCAGCAATTCTGTCTTGCTCAAATTGTTTAATAAACTGTGTTTTAGATAGCATTGATAGACACCCCAATTTCTTCTATAAATGATTCGATAACATTAGATTTACTAAAGAAAGCATGTTTATTTGTTATTAATTTTGCATTTATATCCCCAATAGATTCTTTTTCAACAAGTCCATTAGATTTTAAAGTTGTGCCAGTTTGAACAATATCAACTATTGCATCAACCATATTCACAACGGCAGCTAATTCTACTGAACCAGATAGGGGAATGATAGAAACATCTTGTCCTTTATTTTTAAAATATGCTTTAGTAGTTTTCACATATGTTGTGGCAATTTTTTTATATTCTGTAACATCTGGTTTACTTGCAACAGCAAAATGACAAAACCCAAAAGGTAAATCAACTAAGTTATTAACATTGAGTTTGTCTTTTTCATCAAGAATATCACTGCCCGTTATACCAATATCAGCAATGCCTTGTTCAACATAAGTTGGTACATCATGACCTTTAACTAAGATAAATCTGACATTTTCGACTTGGATTTGCAGTTTACGCTCTCTTTTATTAAGCGCATCTGACCATTTTGAATTACCATTTGAATCTATAAATTTAATAAAATCTTTTAAAAGACGTCCTTTACTTAGCGCAACTGTTAACATAATAACCTCCTAAATTAATTTAATTGAATACCGAACCCGAAACCTTCTAAAGTACCGTTATAGTGTCCACCCGATGCGATAGGGTTACGATTATTATTTTGATAAAGTTGTATAAAACTTCCTACATAATATGATTTTGGAGGCATCGTTGTAATATCTAAATGGATATGATTAATGCCTGATGCCTCAAGAGTAGATTTCCAATACTGTAACGATTTATATGTTGGATGTTCAACATCAGCAAAATTCGTTAAGAAATCTAATTGATGATGTGTTGGTGTTTTTAATAGTTGAACTAAAGTATGGTTTTGAGAAAGTAATTTAGAAATTTTTGAAATATTTCTTTCACTTATTGCTAGAAATAATTCTTCAGTTTGTTCTTCTTTAGGCAATAAAAGGTCGAATAATTGATAATGACCAATAACTGCAAAGTCTACATTAAGTTCAAGTTCCTTTTGAATGAAATCATGAATGTACTGATAACATTGCAACATATCATTTCTTGTTGGATTAAATATCTCTACACCTAAATTAGTAAATATATGTTCATTAATTGAAATAGGACCAGCGTATGTGACACGAGACGCTTTTAATTGATATTCGCGGCTATAATGCTGAATTTGATCAGTCCAGTCATTTCTTAAACTATAAAAAGCATCACCATTTTTCCAAATACTTCTAGTATCTAGACTATTTAAATCATCCTGAGTCAATTGTTTCCATTGTAGTTTTTCAATGAAGTTCATATCGATGACTTCAAAATCTTTAGAACTAAAATACTTTAAGAACTTAAGTTCCTTTTCTTTCTTATTAATAACGTCATCTTTATATTTTACATAATCCATATTATAAACCTCGCTTTTACTCTCTACCAAGTTAAAGTATTTTTTTAATTATAAATGATACTATAACATGCATAAACTAACTAATCAATTGAAAGTTCTGAATATTTAAATTATCAAACAATTATAAATTAAAACATACTAAGATTAGCTATGAAGAAATCTATGACGATAGATTTTTTCATAGCTATTTTTTATAGTTATAGAGAGAGGTAGACTGTGCGG
>NZ_JAJNIS010000026.1:0-31273 GCF_022386375.1 Mammaliicoccus sp. K-M42
CATCAACATCTTGAGAAGAAGTTTCGTCAGAATCTACAACATCTGTAGTATCTTCAGAAGTATTGTCTTCTGTATCTTGAGCAACTTCAGAACCATCTTGATCTTCAACATCTTGAGAAGCAGATTCATCAGAATCTACAACGTCAGAAGTATCTTCGGAAGTGTTGTCTTCTGTATCTTGAACACCTTTAGTATTATCTTGATCTTCAACATCTTGAGAAGTAGTTTCATCAGAATCTACAACATCTGTAGTATCTTCGGAAGTGTTGTCTTCTGTATCTTGAGCAACTTCAGAGCTATCTTGATCTTCAACATCTTGAGAAGCAGATTCATCAGAGTCAACAACGTCAGAAGTATCTTCAGAAGTACTATCTTCTGTATCTTGAACAGCTTCAGTACTATCTTGATCATCAACATCTTGAGAAGTAGTTTCACCAGAGTCTACAACGTCAGAAGTATCTTCGGAAGTGTTATCTTCTGTATCTTGAGCAACTTCAGAGCTATCTTGTTCTTCAACATCTTGAGAAGCAGATTCATCAGAATCTACAACGTCAGAAGTATCTTCAGAAGTGTTGTCTTCTGTGTCTTGAACAGTTTCAGTACTATCTTGATTTGTAACATCTTGAGAAGTAGATTCATCAGAATCTACAACGTCAGAAGTATCTTCAGAAGTGTTCTCTACTGTATCTTGAACAGCTTCAGTACTATCTTGATTTGTAACATCTTGAGAAGCAGTGTTATCAGAGTTCACATCATCTGTAGTATCTTCAGAAGTACTATCTTCTGTATCTTGAGCAACTTCAGAGCTATCTTGATCTTCAAAATCTTGAGAAGCAGTATTATCAGAATCTACAACGTCAGAAGCATCTTCAGCAGTGTTATCTTCAGTATCTTGAGCAACTTCAGAGCTATCTTGATCTTCAACATCTTGAGAAGCAGAGTTATCAGAGTTCACAACGTCTGTAGTATCTTTAGAAGTGTTATCCACTGTATCTTGCACAGCTTCAGTACTATCTTGATTTGTAACATCTTGAGAAGCAGTATTATCAGAATCTACAACATCTGTAGTATCTTCAGAAGTGTTATCTTCAGTATCTTGAACAGCTTCAGTACTATCTTGATTTGTAACATCTTGAGAAGCAGTGTTATCTGTGTTCACAACATCAGAAGTATCTTTAGAAGTATCTTCAGTTACTTTAGGCTCATCTATTATAGATGGATCCTTATATGTTTTTGTACCTGATACGTTCAAAGATTGGCTTTTTAATTCTTTTTGCTCATCTTGAATTTGACTAGCATTGTTATGTTGCTCAATGATGTTTTTGTTATCTTTGTTTGATGTTTCTTCTGCATTCACCTGATGAGAAACGAGTGTCGTACCTGCTAAAGTCATTGCTACAAGTGCAGGGGTTTTGTAATAGAATTTTTTATCCATAAACAATCTCCTTTGAATAGGTATTTTATTTAATAACATTATAAGGCTTTTTGACAGTAAAGTATGAAAATTATCTAAATTGTAATGTAACTTTAATATTTGAGATGAATAATAATTTAGCTAAAAGTCAGTTTCATATGATAGTGGGGGATGTTTTCTTCTAAAAACTCTTCGCCTTCTGTTATATATCCTAATTTTTCATAAAAACCTTTTGCATGAGATTGGCCATTTAAGACAGTACCTAAGAATCCATCTTCTTTAGCTTTTAAATTTATAAAATCCATTACTTTTTTTCCATAACCATATTTTCTGTATGGTTTTAATACGGCTACTCTTTCAACTTTAGCGTAACCGTTATGATATGTTCTATATCTTCCTACTGCAGCAGGTTCTGCTTCATGATAAAGAATAATGTGCTTAGAAATTTCTTCAAATTCATCAATTTCTGCTTCTAATGGCACACCTTGTTCCTCTACGAAAACTGTTTTTCTTATTGTTAGTGCATCTTGTTTTTCTATATCATTTTCAACTATTTTTATCATGATAGTACCTCCATTAAATTGAATGTTTTTATTATACATTATTAATGTATTTCACTCTAATTAATTAAATAACTCTCCTAATCCTGGTAATAAAATTCGGATTGGAGAGTTATATTTTTATAATTTTTAATTTTGAATTGCTGCTCTTCTTACAATCGCTGTATATTGCCAAAACAATCTAAGTTGATGGATGCTCCAATTGGTAATGCCCATTGTGTATCCACTTGGTGTGAATATTTGAATTTGGCTTGTTTCTAATGCTGCGGCAACGAGATATTGTAAGTGCACACTTAATGATTTCATTTCTTCTGTTAACCCTGTTTCAGTGTATACCCATGAGAATGGAAGGGGATTATCGAAAATGTTAATTGCATTAAATATTTCTGGAATTGCAATAATATAACAAGCACCATCTACAATTGGATCATGGTTTGCTTGATTATAATAAAGCAACAATGCTTCGTAATTTTCATGATGTTCATGATTAACATAGTATAAGTTCTTTCTAAAGTTAGATAAATCTCCAGAATGAATGATTTGATTTTCTAACGCATCAAACATTGTATTGATTTGTTCATACTTTTCATATGTTTTACGTTCAATCATAATATACCTCCTTTCCTAGTAAACATTAGGTTCTTGTTGCTGTTGTACACTAGGGTCTACTCCTGGATTAGTTTGTTCAAGAGCTTGTTGCGGTGTTTCTTGTGGTGCTTGTGGCACTTCTTGTGACGGCACTTCTTCGGTAGGTGGCTGCTCTACAGGCTGTTGTTCAATAGGCTGTTCAGTAGGTTGCTCTGTCGGCTGTTCTATTGATTCATCATTATCAGGTTTAACTGCTGGTTCAACTGTCTCTGAAGAATCGTCTGTGTTAGTTTCACCACTTTTTAGACTTTTTTTCGAAACTTCGATATATGGCATAAGATCACCATAAGCTTGAGTCATTAAATAATTCATCATTTCTGTCTTTTTAGTTTTAGGTAGTTTTAAATCTTTTCTCAGTTTGTTAGAAAGTTCTAATAAGTTATCTAAATCTGGATTATAGAAATAAACACCATTAAAGTTAGCATCTGTACCAGTTATTTGTTCTGTTTTAATTTTCACTTTGCTTGAAGAGTAAGTAGTTGCTAAGTTTTGAATATCATCAAATGTGAAATTATGTTTAGCATTTTTACCAACTATTTTAACTAAATCGTCTAGTTTATTAATTGAATTTGTTTCTTGTGCTTTTTTGATAATGGCTTTTATCATTTCCATTTGTCGTTTACCACGTTCTAAATCTGAGTCTTGTTTTCTTGAACGTACAACTGCAAGAGCTTCATCACCAGTTAAGTTTTGTTTTCCTTTTTTAACTTTAATTCTGCCTTTATCTTCTGTATTAGGTTCATTTAAACTGAATGGTACATCATATTCAATACCACCAAGCTCGTCTACAACTTCTACAAAAGCTTCCATATTAATACGTGCATAAAAGTCTACTGGCACATTTAATGTAGATTCAACACTTTCCATTGAACCTTCTGGACCATCAATAGCATGTGCATGTGTAATTTTGTCATAGTACTTAACTGCTGGTATATAACTCAAAGTATCACGTGGAATACTTACCATACGTATTTGCTTTTTGTCTCTATTAAATGTAGTGTAAATCATTGCGTCTGTACGAGACTGGCTAGCTTTTTGGCCACCTTTACGTCTAGAATCGCTATCATCAACACCTAAAAATAATACGGAAACATGATCTAAGCTTGGGTCTACTGGTTTATCTCTTAAAGATGATTTGCTTTTTTTTGAATCTAGAAATGAATCATTTATAGCACCTTTTGTTTCAAGATAAAGCATAAGGCCGAATACTACAGGTAGTATCATAAGAATCATGGACATCAAAAGTAAACCTATCTTTGCGAATCTATTCATATTATATATTTACCCTTCTATTCGTGATTTGATTTAAAATATAAATTTTTGCATATTATACATCATATACGATTATACAAGTAAAATTCAACAATTTAAATGAATTATGTGTATCGATTAACGAGTGTTGAATGTAAATTTGTTGTAAATTATGTAGAAATGGTGTAAATTATAGTGAAGAATGTGAGGTGAAACAAATGGCAAAAGTACTAGAAAAAGATTTAAGTAGCATTGGTGAACAAATTAAATTAAATAGAGAGAATTCGTTTGATGTAATTAAACCACAAACAATAAATGTACTTGGTTTGCCATTTGCAAACCTTACAAAGTACGAGATGGTCGAACGAATTAAATATTTTGTTAACCAAGAAACAAATGACAATTTATTTGTTGTTACTGCGAATCCAGAAATTGCTCATTACGCTTATAACAATAACCATTACCAAAGACGAATTAAACATGCGGATTACATTGTACCAGATGGTATCGGTATTGTTAAAGCAGCTAAATATTTGAATACACCTTTGAAAGAACGTATTCCAGGTATCGAGTTAATGGAAGAAATGTTAAATATCGCGAATGCTAGCAGCAAGAGAGTGTTCTTACTGGGATCTTCTAAAGAAGGCGTTAAAGCTACTAGAAAAATTTTAGAAGAACAATATCCTAATATAACCTTTGATCATAAGCATGGATATAAACATGTACTTGATTATAAAGTTACTAAGAAAATTAAGAAATTCGAACCTGATTTTATTTTTGCAGCAATGGGCTTTCCTAAACAAGAAGATTGGATATACTACAATCGTCATCATTTTAAACATACAGTAATGATGGGTGTAGGTGGGTCATTCGATGTTATAAGTGGTAATGTCAAACGTGCACCTAACATGTTTATTAAACTCAATTTAGAATGGTTATATAGAATTATAACTGACTTAAAACGTGTGAACCGTGCTCTTAAGATTCCATTGTTCTTAAAAGAAGTACAATTTCAAAAATCAAGTACACCTAAAAAGAATAAATATGAATATATGAAATATAAATAAATTTTAATAGAACAACTTGTTGTTGTGAGCTGATGCTTATCATGACAAGTTGTTTTTTTTGCTTTTTATTAATCAATATTGTTAACTGAATGATATAATATAGTTAACAATGCGAGAAGGTGTTCAGTTTATGAAAATTTTGGATCTAATTAAAGAACAAGTTTATTTAAAACAACAAGTCAAAGCAATTTACATAGAAAACCAATCGATATCATTTCGTGAATTATGGAATGAATCAGAAATTTTAGCTGGAAAGTTAAAGCAATATCCTGAAAATATAATGGTAGGTATTGCAATAAAGCATCCAATTCAATTTATGAAATGGTATATTGCTACTTTGATGAATAATCAAATTCCATGTGTATTTGATGTAAATTTAACAGATGAAAAAATAAAACATTTGATAGATATATATTATATTGATGTATTCATAGCAGATTCTAATACAATAAGTTATTTCAATCATTCTAATCATAACAACATATCAAACGACACTTTGCATATTGGATTTACTTCAGGTACAACTGGTACTCCTAAAGCATACATGCGCAATAATGATTCGTGGGTTAAGTCATTTAAATACAATGAGAAGTTAATGCAAGACAATACTCAAGTTATAGTAGCTCCTGGCCCTCATGCCCATTCATTGTCATTATATGCCATGGTTTATGCTTTATGTACCGGTAGAGGGTTCATTGGTCAATGTAAATTTAATGCACAATCTTTAGAAAAAGTAATGAATAAAATTAAAGAGCAAAAAACGATGTTTATTGTGCCAACGATGTTACACAGTTTACTTAATTATAAAGTTAACTTAGAGAAGGTTAATAGTGTCTTTTCATCGGGAGCCAAATTATCCAATACGATATTTCAAACTTTCAAAAAAGAATATCCACAAATAGATGTCATTGAATTTTTTGGCAGCTCAGAAGCTAGTTTTATTAGCTATAATATTAATGGGAATGCATCTATTGAATCAGTAGGTAAGTTGTTTCCGAGTGTTAAAGTTAAATTTACAAACCAAGATAAAGACAAAGTTGGTATCTTGTATGTAAAAAGTGACATGACTTTTAGTGGTTATTTAAATGATGAGAAATTTGAAGAATGGATTAAAATTGGTGATTGGGCATCCATTTCAGAACAAAATGAATTGTTTTTATATGGAAGGGAAAGTGATCGGCTAATTATTGGAGGGAAAAATATTTATCCTGAAAGTATAGAGCAAAACCTCTTAAACTCAAAAGAAATCGATGAAGCAATTATTATTAGTGAAAAACATAATAAGTTTGGAGAAATAGCTGTTTTAATATATAAAGGACAAGAAAAAATATCTTATTTGAAAGTTAAAGAATTGCTATTAGAATGTGGCTTAAGTCGATATGAAATACCATCTAAATTAATAAAAGTTAACAAAATGATATATACAACTAGTGGAAAGATAGCTAGACATAAGATGAAAATATTATACGACATAGGAGGAGAAGAATGGAACCAGTTATTGTAGCTGCGAAAAGGACACCTTTTGGTAAATATGGTGGTGTATTTAAACATTTAGAACCTGAAATATTATTGAAACCTTTATATGAATATTTATTAAACGAACATAGTAAAGCGATTGAAGATGTATCAGAAGTCGTCTTAGGTAATGTTGTAGGTAATGGAGGGAATATCTCTAGAAAATCATTGTTAGAAGCAAAATTGCCACAACATATACCAGGTGTAACTATAGATAGACAGTGCGGATCAGGAATAGAAGCTGTTACATATGCATGTCGAATGATACAAGCAAATGCTGGGGATATTTATATTGCTGGTGGTGTAGAAAGTACGAGTAGGGCACCTTGGAAAATAAAAAGACCACAATCAGTTTATGAATCCGATGTTCCAAATATTTTTGAAAGAGCTTCATTTGCACCTGATGGAGAAGACCCATCTATGATTGAAGCGGCAGAAAATGTTGCTCAAGTTTACCAAGTAACTAGAGAAGCACAAGATGATTTTGCATATAATAGTCATCAAAAGACAATTTCTGCATTAGAAAAAGGACATATATCCCATGAAATATTACCTATTAAAGTGCGAAATGAATGGGTTGATCGTGACGAAAGTATAAAGCCAAAATTGACTTTGAAAACCTTATCTCGATTGAAACCGTTAATTAAGAGTGGGACTATAACCGTTGGTAATAGTTGTATGAAAAATGATGGAGCAGTATTACTTTTAGTTATGAGTAAAGAAAAAGCAATTTCATTAGGATACGAGGAAGGATTAGAATTTGTAGACAGCGTTGTAAAAGGTGTAAATCCAAAAGTATTAGGTATCGGTCCAGTACCTGCAATGGAATCTTTACTAAAGAAACAAAATTTAGATATAGATGCAATTGATGGTATAGAATTTAATGAAGCATTTAGTTCTCAAGTATTAGCATCTAAAGAAATGTTAAATATACCTGATTATAAATTTAATATTTATGGAGGTGCATTAGCCAACGGACATCCGTATAGTGCAAGTGGAGCTCAACTTGTAACACGATTATTTCATATGAAGCATATCAATACTTCTATAGCTACAATGGGAATAGGAGGAGGTATGGGACATGCAGCATTATTCAAAAGATGGAACAGAAATAATTGATATAGTATTTAGTACAGAAGATATAAATGCATATAAATTACTTATACAAAATAATGACCGTAAAGAGACCGTACCAGTATTGTACTTAGCGAGTATTTGGCCAAAATTTCAAATGTTTGAGCAATTTTTGGAAACAGAAATATACTTAAGAGAAACGAGTATTAATAAGTATAAAGACTTAATTGTAGATACATGGTATGAAGCGGTCTTAACTAAAGAAAAAAGAACTCATGTAAAATCTTATACAATCTATCAATTTAGCTTAAAGATAAAAAAAGAAGAAGAAACATATGTAACAATCAATCAAACATTTATAGAGAAGTGAGGAACAATATGAAATATGATTTAGAAATAGTTCAAGCTTACTTAAAACTTATCAATGACGCTAATCCTATACATGATGAAATTGTTCCAGGACAGTTAGTTTGTGAATGGCTACTAAATGACCTGGTCTGGTATAAATATAAAGTTCAATATAAAAATCCAATTAAGATAAATGAACCTTTAATAAAAGAAATAATTAAAAATAAGATAGTATGTATGAATGAAGATGGAACAGTAAAGATAGTGGTGAGTAAAATAGAATAAAAATAGGCTGAGACATAAATTTGTCTCAGCCTATTTTTACTTTGGATATTATATTTAATTACTTAATATAAAAACGAGTAGAATCTAATTCATCTTTAAAAGCTTTTTTGTCTTTAGCGGATTTCTTGTTGAACTCTTTTAAGAATGATTGATATTTAGGTAATACTTCTTCATTAGAGCCAAATTCTTTTAACTTCCCGCCTTCAATCCAAGCGATTTTTGTACAAAAATCTTTAACTTGTCCAATATTATGACTAACGAAGAAAATTGTCTTTCCTGCTTCTTTAAATTCATTCATTTTATCTAAACTTTTTTTAGTGAAAGTTTGATCACCAACAGACAAGGCTTCATCTATAACTAAAATGTCAGGATTAACTGTAACATTAATCGCAAAACCTAATTTAGATTTCATACCACTTGAATATTTTTTAACTGGTTGATAGATAAATTCGCCTAACTCTGAGAATTCAATAATTTCAGGAGTTAGTTCTTTAATTTGTTTCTTAGTAAAGCCAAGTAAGAGCATTTTATATTCGATATTATCTACACCATTTAATTGCGTGTTTAAGCCTGAATTAATTGCTATAACATTCACATCACCATGACGTTCAATATCACCACCAGTGGGTTGTAAAGAGCCACCTATGATATTACTCAATGTTGATTTACCAGAACCATTAATGCCTACTAAACCTATAATATCTCCTTCATAAGCAGTGAAAGTAATATCCTGTAGTGCAAAAAATCTTTTAGTTTGATGTTTTGGTAAGAACACATCTTTCAATCTCTCTTTATTACTTCTAAAAATTTTATATTCTTTTGTTAGATTATTAATGATAACTGATTCTTTCATATGTACTTCATTCCTTATAATTATTAACAATTCTATTATGCATTATTTTAAGAGTTTAGTAAATTTATTGTAAATTTTGTTGGAATCATGTAAATTATATATGTTCTGTAATTATATGATTAACCTAAAGATAAATATATCATCTATTAGTAATTGATGCTATATTATTGATTAAGTAATAAATGTCTAAGCGAGAGAGTGATATTCATGAATGCTGTATTTACTGTGATAAAAGAGCATGTTAAAAACTTTTATCTAATACAAAGATTAGCGATGTTCCAATTAAAAATTTCAAATCATGACAACTATCTTGGTTTAGCTTGGGAAATTATAAATCCTATGCTTCAAATCTTTGTTTATTGGTTTGCGTTTGGATTTGGGATACGACAAAATGCACCAATTGATGGTGTGCCATTTATTTTATATTTATTAGTCGGTATAAGTATGTGGTTCTTCGTAAACCAAGGTGTATTAGAAGGTACTAAATCTATATCAACTAAATTTAATCAAGTAGCGAAAATGAACTTTCCATTATCTGCCATACCTGCTTATATTTTAACAAGTAAATTTTATAGTCATCTTATTCTAGTTTTAGCTATTGTTTTAATTTGTATTCCAACAGGTATCTTACCATCGATTTATATTTTACAATTGTTTATATATATGCCTTTAGTATATGCATTTGCATTCTCAGTATCAATGTTTACATCAACATTAGGTGTGCTTATACGTGATACTCAAATGGCTATGCAAGCTATTCTAAGAATGTTGTTTTATATGTCTCCGATTTTATGGATACCAGAAAAAGGTTCTATTATAGAATTGATCATGAAATTAAACCCTGTATTTTTCTTTGCGGAAGGATATAGAGCGGCAATCCTTTATGATAATTGGTACATAATCGACCATTGGCAATTGGCGCTGTATAATATATGCGTAACAGCATTATTCTTTGTTGTCGGTTCTATATTACATGTTAAATTTAGACAAAGATTTGCTGACTTTATTTAAAATAATAATCAATAAAAAAGGATTGCTCGTATGAGTAATCCTTGTTTTATAAAAAGAACTTAATTCATGTTAGGAAGTGTCAAAGTGATTAGAAATGTGATTAAACAAGTTTATCTTTCTTTATTATTCATATTTAATAAATTTTTCAAACACAATATAAAAAGTCGAAATGTTGTTGTATTTATGACTTTTAAAGAAGATGTATTACCAATTATTGAAGAACTTAAAAGAGAAGGCTACTGTATCACAATCATTGCACACCCAAAATGGCTTGAATTTGCTAACAGTTTAGAAGTTGATAAAGTGATAAATTTAAAAAATAAATATGTAGTCCAGCAACTTAAAGCAATTAAAAAAAGTAAAACAATTATTATTGATACATATTATTTATTACTTGGCAGTATTAGTAAATCAAGAGAACAATCTGTCATTCAAACTTGGCATGCTGCAGGTGCATTGAAGAACTTTGGACTTGAAGATAATAGTATAAACAAAAGCAATAAACAGCTTATAAAAAATTATTTATCTGTTTATCATTTTACAGATTACTATCTTGTTAGTTCAGATATAATGAAAAATGTTTTTATAAATAGTTTAGATGCTAAAGAAGAACAAATGTTACCGTTTGGATTACCGAGATTAGATCAATATAAAAATAAACATACATATAATGATCATTCAAAAAAAATCGCTCTATATGTTCCGACATATAGAGATTATACGAATAAGATACAAACAATTGATAAAGAAGTATTTGAAAAAATGTGTCCTGATTATGAACTCATAACTAAGTTACACCCGAGCATTACAAGTTATGATTCAGACGAAAGAAATATTCAAGAATTGGTTGAAATAGCAGATGTTATTATTACAGATTATAGTTCTCTAAGTATAGAAGCTTCATTGCTAAACAAACCTATAATATTTTATTGCTATGATGAAGAAAAATATGATGAGATGAGAGGGTTAAATAAATATTATTATGAAATGACTAAAGAAAATAAAGCATATAATTTAGAAATGCTTTATAAACTAGTTAATCGATGTAAAGTTAATGAAGCAATTAAGCCAATGTGGCATCAATATACTCATTTTGATGCGACGAAAAAACTAATTGATTTTATAAAAAAAGGAGTCTAAACCTATGGAAGTAAGTGTCATTATACCAATTTATAACGCTGAAAAAACAATAGAAGAAACGATTCGCTCTATTAAAAGTAACTATGAACATGAAATAATTTGTATTAATGATGGTTCCAAAGATTATAGTGCAGATGTTATTAGTAAAATAAACAATCCCAACATTGTTCTATTAAACAGAGAGAATAAAGGGGCAGCAGCAACAAGAAACGAAGGTATAAGTATTGCTAAAGGTAAATACATTATGTTCTGTGACGCTGATGATAAGTTAGGTGAGGGAATAATCGATAAAATGGTTAAAGCTATAAAAGAAAACGGCACAGATATTGTTGTTGGTAAAGTATCACATTTAATTGGAGAAGAAATAAGACCAATTAAAACTTACAATGATTTAAAAGCTATCGAGCATACAACATTAAATCGTACACCTGAAATCATTCAGTCAATTGGACCATATGGGAAGCTATATAAGAGTGAAATCATACGTGATATAAGGTTTGATGAAGATATAACATTTTGTGAAGAACACACTTTTAACTTTAAAGCTTGGTCGAACAGTAAAATCACAATAATAGATGATCTAGCATATTTATATAATATTGGAATTGAAGATTCTATTGTAGCAACTAGTTATAAACATATTGAAAAGTATTTAAATGATGCTACAGAAGTAAGAAAAAGATCCTTAGTTATTTTAGATGAACTAAAAGAAAAAGTAAGTAATTATTACAGTTATAGAATGGACTATTTAATCATTTATTTCTTAATCCGTAACAATTTTATGAAGGTAGAAAATTTAGATGATTTAATAAACCCAGCTACCAAATATTTAAAAGGCATAGAAAAGATTGAGACAGATAGTGTGAAAGAATTGAAAGAGCTTATATTAACAATCTCTTCAGGTGCACAATATGAAAAGTATGTAGAAGTATCTAAAGAATTGAAATTAGAGTTTAATAAAAAGACATATAGAAATTATCAAATGAAACTTTTAAAACTCAAAACAAAAATGAATTTAAGAAGTATAAAAAATAAAAGTAAGAAAATATCTCATTAGAAAAAAGAGGGTGGCTCGAACAATTAATTTGTCTGAGCTACTCTCTTTTTTAAATAAAATAAATATCTATGTTAATTCACCTATTTTTGTTTCAATTGTTGTCCCAGTATATTAGTGAATATATGTTGTGCCATCTTCTCAGTTTCTTGATTGTATGGTTCTGGTAATTTATTGCTTGCTATAGATACGATATAGCGATCATTAGAATATGTAACGATATCATTTTTATAAAAAATACCTCTATATCTTTGATAGTTTAAATAGTTATAAAAGCCGTATCTATAAGTACCTGGGTATAAATTTAAATCTCCTGTTGAAAGTAAGTTTACTGTAGATGAATGAGATAGGATACTATCAGATTTAAATTTCTTTACGAGTTTAGCCATATCATCTGTAGAAATATAAATATTACCTGCACCATCATACTTATCTAAGTTCATAGGTGGTACGTAAATATTTTGGTTATGGATAGATTTATATCCTTTAGCCATATATTTCTTATGTTCAACTGAATCATAACGTGATGTATATTTTAAATGGGCTTTGTTAAGTATTATTTCATTGAGATTTTCTTCAAATGTTTTATTAGTTGCGACTTCAATGATTTTAGCTAGGGTTATATAGTTTGCATCATTATAGTTAAATTGATGATACTGTGCAGGTAATACACCTTGTGATTTAATACTTGCTATAGCTCCGTCTAAGTTATGCATATTAGGATTTAAATTTATTTTGGCTAATCCACTTCGATGCAACATTAAATCTTTAATACTAATGGGATATTTATTTTGGAAGTTTGGTATATATTTGTTCACATTATCGTTTATATTGATTGTGCCTTTTTCTTCTAACTGGCGTAACATTAATCCGGTTATGAATTTATTGGCGGACCCGATTAAGTACATAGACTTAGAATCATTTTTTATACTATTTTCAAAATCTCTATAACCATATGCATCACTCATCACGAGTTTATTATCTTTATATATTGTGATATTTCCATTGAAATTTGATGTAGTCAAATAATCATTAACGTCTTTAAATTCAATGAAAGTTTCCTTATCAGAGTTAGCAATATTTTTATGATTTTTACTTTGATGAGAGGATGTTGTCTCTGATGTAAAAGCATCCTTTTTTTTATTAAAATCTTTAAATTGGTTAATAAACAGTATAATGATTAATCCCACAATAATACATAGGGAAAATTTGTATAAATTTTTCATGTATCTCTCCTAATGTTTTTAACATTATATTACCATAATTACTAAATTTTAACATTTATAACCATAAAAAAAGAACACAATTAAGTGTTCTATTCGGTACCATATAATTCTTTTTTAATTTGAGTTGTTGAAATACCTTCAGTTCTTTTAAGGTATATGACTTCACATTCATCTTTTAAGAAGTCAAATTCACCTTCCCAATCATGACCCATTAAGAATGTATCTACGTTATAGTTTTTAACGTCATCTGTTTTTTGTTCCCAATTATTCTCGGGAATTACAAGGTCTACATATCTTATTGACTCAAGCATCATTTTTCTTTGTTCATAATTATAGTATGATTTTTTGTTTTTAAGTTTATTAAATTCATCAGTCGATAATGCAACAATTAGATAGTCCCCATATTGTTTAGCTCTTCTTAAAAGTTCAATATGGCCATAATGTAGTAAATCATATGTTCCATAAGTAATTACTCTTTGCATTTTTTTCACCTCATTATTTTATATATCAAGCTTAATATATATGTATACCAATGTAAACTATTTGTCTACTTTGTAAATTTTATATTAAGGTATTTTAGGTTATTATTTCATCAAAATAACCATTTTACAATTCTGAAAATGGTTATAATGTATATTTATTACTTATTAGTATATTATACTAGAATATGTTGAGTTTGAGTAAAATGGGATGACCCTTTACCAAAATGAAAACTTTGCAGAAATGTTATAATTATAACAATGAAATTACTCATAAATCTTACGTGTACAGACAATGAAGTCAATTTATTGTATTAATTTAATATTATTAGAGGTGTAAAATGATTAAAATTATAGATATTCATGAGCAACCGAACTTAGAGAACTTCATAAATACGCATTGTCGGGAAGTAAGTCATATTATTTTAAAAGATAAATATACTCAAGTTAGAGAAGATATTGTAAAAAATACAGAGCTAGATGACAATTCTTATATAGTCGATTATACAAATAACGGATATTATACAAACGATAGTAGATATATGGGAAAAGCATTTATAACAATATCTGATTGGTTTAATAATGTAACGCTTCAACCAAATATTATTTTTGAAAAAGAAGATTTAAAATGGTTAATCACTAACTTTGAATGGGAAAATATTTTTGATATTACTTTAAATGCTTTAATTCATTTAGATGAAATTAAAATAGATTCTCATGTTGTATTTGATTTTTATGATCAAAACCAACCAAGTATACATGGAATAAAAGCTTTGAAAGAGCAAAATCTTGATTCAGAGTCGAAATTTTATATAAATAAATTAGCGCTGCTTAGTTCTATGAACAGTGTGTTTGAAATGAAAGAAGTCAGCTTACCGTATAATGCTAGAACGATTGACAAGATAATGCTGAAAACAAAGTTTAAATTACCAAAAAGCACCTATCAAAATTTAAATAAAAAAGCTGTACAAAAACAGTTGGAATCTATAAACATTTATGAAAAGGATAAAACAAAATTAAAGCCTTATATTGTATTTTTAGGTTTTGATTTTGGATATAGAGGTAATTCAAAGTATTTGTTTGAGTATTTAACAGAACAATATTCGAAATACACGGTATATTTTATTACCGATGATAAAAAAGGTGATCATTTTATTTCACCTAGTCATATTGAAACAAATGAAATGATAGAAAGAGCTAGTGTCGTGATACTGGAGAGTTATTTACCAGACAATATAAAACCTAATGGAACGATTATCCAATTATGGCATGGTACACCATTAAAACGGTTATTTTTAGATAGTAAAGAACCTAAACAAAATATTGATATTTTTAATTATAGAGCACGTAAGTATAATAAATTAATTAAGCAAGATTATTTTATTACTGATGTTGAATCGATTAACTATGTATTTGAATCTGCATTTCCTATGCAAGACACAAAGATAGTATCTTGTGGTTATCCTAGGAATCAATATTTATTGGAATATAAAAGGGATATGAATGAAATCGAAAGTATTAAACAACTTTTAAATTTAAATAAAGAGAAAAAAACGATTCTATATACGCCAACATGGAGAGATAATAATGATGAAGAATTTTTACTTGAATTTCCTGAAGAAATAAAGTCGAAATATAATATCATCTATAAATATCATGAAGAAGATCATTCTAATAAACATAAGAATTATATTGATACAGCTCAATTTGAAACGCAACAACTTATATTAGTATCCGATATTATAATTAGCGATTATTCATCTATTATATTTGATGCGTTAACGATTGATAAAAAGGTATACTTATATACACCAGACTATAAAGTTTATGACTACAATAGAGGTTTATATAAACATATTTATGAATTAGTAAACGAGAATCAATACTTTGAAAAAGAGGCTTTATTTAAAGCAATATTGAGTGGAGAATATTACGACATTAACGAAAAATTTATTAATAAAAATAATGAATCATACGAAACTATCACAAGTTTGATAGATGAGTCCATGATCTGAAATAGGTGATTATTATGAAATCTTTTACATTTTTAGTTCACAATATATATCATATGGGTGGTACAACTAAATCAATTTCTAATTTGGCAAATATTTTAAGTGAAAAAGGACATAAAGTAAAAATTATTTCAGTTTTCAAAGCAAATCAAAAACCTTATTTTGATTTGCATGAAAAAATTGAAATCAAACCAATTATAGAGTATAACAAAACAGTTAAAGGTTTAACTAATATATTTATGAATAGATTGAATAAATTCACACCTTTACTTAAACCGAAAATAATACATCCGTCTGAGCCAGGGTTACATCAGTTTTCAAGTTATATAGAGAAACA
Source organism: Mammaliicoccus sp. K-M42 (assembly GCF_022386375.1). Classification (NCBI taxonomy): domain Bacteria; kingdom Bacillati; phylum Bacillota; class Bacilli; order Caryophanales; family Staphylococcaceae; genus Mammaliicoccus; species Mammaliicoccus sp. K-M42. Next base: position 16,275 of record NZ_JAJNIS010000026.1, read on the forward strand.
AATTATTCGAGAAATTAAAAATGTTCATACAGATATAATTGTAGGTACACGCGCAAGCTATAATATACTTGTTGCAGATTATGGTCCAAGTGATGTCTTAAAAATAGGTATGGAACATATGTATTTACATGCGCATAATGAACAATATCAAAAAAGCATTCTTGAATCTTATAATAAGCTAGATTTGGTAACAACCTTGACGAATGAAGATAAAATGGATTATCAGCAAGGACTGTCAGAAACCAAGGTTATAATAGTACCTAATATTCTTAAAGAAACTAAATATGATATTGCAAAGCAAAATGTTATTACTGCTGCTGGTCGTTTTGAACAAGAAAAAGGTTTTGATTTACTGATTGAAAGTATTAACCATATACAAGAAACTATGAGGAAATACGACTATCAACTTGAAATATACGGTGATGGCCAAGAAAAAGAACATTATAAAAAAATGATACAACAATATGGTATAAGTGATATCGTTCAATTGAAACCAACTACAAATCAACTATCTAAAATTTTAGCATCTAGTAAAATTACCGCAGTTCCATCTAGAGTTGAAGGATTTGGATTAGTCATTTTAGAAGCGATGTATCAAAGTAATATTGTGGTGAGTTATAAAGGTTGCTATGGACCAGAATTTTTAATAGATAATAAAGTTAACGGTTATCTAATAGAACAGCAAGATATAAAGCGTTATGGCAATCAATTGGCATATATTATTGAAAACTATAATAGTGATGAAATACAGAATATTATAAGTTATGGTGAACAAAGAAGTGCCCATTTTGAAGGTGACACAATATATCATCAATTTATTAAAAACATAAATCTGCATATGAAATAGTAGAATCCCTAACAATTCAATTGTTAGGGATTCTTTAATTACGTATTAAGATATTGTAAATATTATATATTTATCTTTCTAATGAATATCTAGATAGATATACTAACATTTGTATAATATTAAAAGGAGTTTTTCATATGCAGACACAACCAATCAATATAGAGAGGAAATTTAGACCTGAAATCGAGGGTTTAAGAGTCATTGCAGCATTGCTAGTAGCAATTTATCATATATGGTTTGGAAAGGTATCAGGAGGCGTAGATGTATTCTTCGTTGTTTCAGGATTTCTTATAACGACATCAATCATATCTAGATACAATCGGGAAGGATCATTTAAATTTTTACCTTACATAACAGGATTAATTAAACGATTATTTCCATCAGTTATCACAGTATTACTTACAACGGTCGTATTAAGCTTTTTCTTATTGCCTGAATCGATATTAGGTAAAACTATAAAAGAAATTATAGCTTCATTGTTTTACTATCAAAATTGGCAACTCGCTTTATCGAGTACTGATTACTTAAATAAAGATCAAATGAAGACACCAGTAGAACATTTCTGGGCAATGTCTATACAAGGACAATTTTATATTATTTGGTTCTTATTATTTAGTTTGATTTTTGTGATATATAAAAAGAAAACAAACTTGAAAATCGTAAATATAATGAATTTATTCTTAGGTACTTTATTTATTGTATCTTTTATTTATTCAATATATTTAACAAATGTAAATCAACCATGGGCATATTTCCATACATTAACTAGAGTTTGGGAGTTTTCATTAGGTGGGTTATTAGCAATTAATTTATCTAAAATAAAAATATCCAGTGTAGTAGCTAGCATTATAGGTTGGTTAGGTCTAATTGGTTTGATCTTAACAGGTGTTATTTTCAATGTATCAACAATGTTTCCGGGATATATTGCATTATGGCCAATGCTTTGTGCAGTATTTATTTTAGTATCTGGAAACCACGAAACAAAGCTTGGTGTTAAGAAATTTCTAGGTTCTTCCTTTATGGTAAAAGTAGGTGGATTATCATTTGGGTTATACTTGTGGCACTGGGTAATACTTTCATTCTATCAATATCATAACAACGAAAAACCAGGTATTATTTTAGGAATATGTATGATTTTACTTTCTTGGTTATTATCACACTTAATGACAAAATATATTGAAAAGCCAATTCGAACAGCATCTTCAGATAAAATTTCATTTAAAAAGTTAGGGATTGGTTTAGTAATTAATTTAATAGCTGTGGCAGCATTATATTTCATTGTATTTAATAATCCATTAGAAAAAGATAAAGTTGCATTAAGTGAGGACTATCCTGGTGCAATGGCTGCAGAAAAACAAGTTAAAGTAAATGATGATGTAGATGTGATACCAGAATTTTCGAAAATTAGAAATGAATCTCCTGATTCTACTAGAGACAAAGTACATCAAAAAATAGGGGAGTCAAAAGTTTTAGTTGGAGAATATGGTAAGAAAGAAGATTATGATAAGACAATTGCACTAGTTGGAAGCTCTCATGCACAACATTGGCTTGGTGCATTACAAACCGCTGCTAAAGAAGGTAATTACAGAGTCTTAAACATGACGAAAAGTGGTTGTGTATTGACAACTAAAGATAGTGAGCAAGATTGTACAGAATGGAATAAAAACTTAATCAAAGAAATTGAAAAGCAAGATATAGATTTAGTTGTAACAACAGCAGATTCAAGTACAGATATAAATGGTAAAATAGATCCATTACAAATTAAACAATTTGAGAATATCACTTCAACTAAGACACCAATAATGGCAATAAGAGATAATCCACGGTATGAATTTAATGTTCCAGAGACATTAGATAAATTTGGTGAAAAAGAAACAATCAATAAAATGAATGCCAAACAACGCTTACCAAAAGAGGATAAATGGAGTCAACTTGAAGAAAAGCCGAAGAATACAAAATATGTTGATTATACAAAGTACTTTAAAGAAAATGGCAAATTTGTACCGGTTATAGGAAATGTAATTGTTTATATGGATAAAGGACATATATCAAATAGTTATTCAAAAACATTCGGACCTAGATTAAAAACTGATATTGAAAAATATTTAAAAGAACTCAATTAATTTTGAGTTCTTTTTATTATTAAGCAAATGTAAACTATGATAAAAGAATGTAAACCCTTCCTTAAGTATCTGTTAAACAACTGTTTATTGCTTTAATAATAGTTACAATATAATTAATATTACATAAGTAATAGCTTAACAATTAATTATTAAAGGATGGATATAATATGAAATTAACTACTATTGGTTTAGGATACATCGGATTGCCAACCTCAATTATGTTTGCGAAACACGGCGTAGATGTTGTGGGTGTAGATATAAATAAAGAAGCAGTGAATAAATTAAATAACGGTCAAATTCATATAGAAGAACCTGGCTTACAAGATGCTTATGAAGAAGTATTATCTAAAAATAAATTTAAAGCTAGTTTAAAACCTGAAAAAGCAGATGCTTTTATAATTGCAGTGCCTACTCCAAATAATGATGATCAATATGAATCATGTGATATTTCATTAGTAATGGGAGCAGTTGAATCAATCGTTCCATTTTTAGAAAAAGGAAATACTGTTATTGTTGAATCTACAATAGCACCTAGAACAACGGATGATCACGTTAAACCTTATCTTGAAAGCCAAGGCTTTGAAATTGGTAAAGATATTTTCCTAGTACATTGTCCTGAAAGAGTATTACCAGGAAAGATATTACATGAATTAATTCATAACAATAGAATTATTGGTGGTATCACGCCGGAATGTGTTGAAGCAGGTAAAAAAGTATATGGCACATTTGTACAAGGTGAAATGATTGAAACTAATGCTAAAACTGCTGAGATGAGTAAACTAATGGAAAATACTTATAGAGATTTAAATATAGCATTAGCAAATGAACTCGCTATGGTATGTAATCATTTAGATATTAATGTATTAGAAGTGATTAAAATGGCGAACAAACATCCTCGTGTTAATATTCATTTGCCAGGACCAGGGGTTGGTGGACACTGTTTAGCAGTGGATCCATACTTTATTATTGCAAAAGATCCAGAAACTACACCGTTAATTCAAGAGGGCAGACGTATTAATCGTTCAATGCCACAATATGTCATTGAAGAATCTAAAAAAATATTAAAAGAATTAGGTGGCAACAAGATTACAGTATTCGGCTTAACTTACAAAGGCGATGTAGATGATGTAAGAGAATCACCTGCTTTTGATATTTATAATGATTTGAGAAAAGAAGATGGTCTTATAGTAGAAACATATGATCCACATGTTGAATTAGGCTTTGTTGAGAAAGATATTAAAAAGGCAGTTGAAGATGCATCATTAGTATTAATACTAAGCGATCATTCTGAGTTTAAAACATTAACTGATCAAGACTTTGAAGGTATGAAAAATAAAATCATATTTGATACTAAAAATGTTGTTCAATCTAAATTTGAACAAGTTAAATATTATAATTACGGCAATTTATATACATTCGGAAAAGAAATTGCATATTCATTTAATAAGTAAAGATTGAGGGGTCTTCATATGATTGATGTAAAAAGTCCATTTATTCAAAGCGGATTAAGTTTTCAAATTATTTTAAGAGAACCAGAAAATCAAGAAATATTTGATGTGGATGACGATGAAATTATAGTGAATCATGTTTCAGATTATTTAAATAAGGCTTTAAAAGTTATTTCAGTAAAAGACATAGAAAGTGAACTTTATGGACTCGTTGTAAGAGGTACCAATATAATTGGATGGACTAAATTGAATAACTCTATCAAATTAATTTCAAAGCCTATAGAAACAATAAGAGTTGATTTAACTCATTTTAATACGCCACAAATAAATAGAGATTTAGGTTTTAAAGTAGATTATAACTTATTGTTCCAAGAGAAGAACTATTCTTCTAGAGCTTTATATTTATATGAAGGTGAAATTTTAGAAGCAATATTTAATAAAGGTACATTTAGTGGTTTTGTAAAAACTGAAGATATAGACAGAGCAGTTATGATAAATACTAAAGTATCTATAAAAAATTCTACTTTATTTTATCAAGATAGTGCCAAGAACAAAACAATTGACCTTTCTTTAGATGAAGAACAATTTGACTTTAACAATGTGAATATCGATATGGTATTTTTAAAAGCGAAATCAGTTCGCGTTATTATCAAAAAGAAAAAATATTGGATTAGTCTTTCAGATTTAATTGATAACGAAATGATTGATTCTTTAGAAAGTATAAGTTACGAAAATTATAATGAATTGGAACTAGAACAGTTAGATATTATTACTAATTTTCAAGAAGAAAGAAAAGAATCTAAATCAGCTATTGTTCGTTTGATTAATGAGAATATTAATTTACAAAAAAATCATAAAAAAGAAGAAAAAGCACAATACGAAAGACTATATCACAATTTAAGAAATTCTAAATTAGGAAAAATTCAAACGAAATACTGGAGTTGGAGAAATAGGAGGAAATCATAATGTCTTCAAATGAACCAACAAAAATCGACAAAAGTAATAAACTTCAAACAGCTAAAGAAGAATTAGTTAACTTTGACGACAAAACAAAAGTTGAACAATTAGAAGAAGTTCTGGATATTGTTGAACAAGATTATATGTATGGATTGTATAAACTCAAAAAAGTAAAAGATTATACTAATCATCATAATTATTATAAAAAAGTTGCAGATGAATCAAAATTAGATTTCCTTGAAAATCATCAACAACATATCTCACAACTTAATACCTCTAACGAATCAAGAGTATTTGTAAAAAATAAATATAAAGTTGGTTTAATCGCTGATGAATTTTTATATAATTCGTTTAAAGATATAGGTAATATTGTATATATAGATAGTGAGTTTTCATCATTAAGTGATGATATGGATGTATTGATTGTAGCAACTGCATGGAGAGGTATAGATGGAAGTTGGACTGGTCTAGCATCAGTCAATAGCGAAAAGAGAAGAATGTTAATAGAAGGTATACAAAAAGCGAAAAATCTTAATATACCAATTGTATTTTACTCGAAAGAAGATCCTGTTAATTTCCATTTATATAAAGATATTGCTACTGAGTGCGACATTATTTTAACTTCTGCAGAAGAGGTTGTTAATGATTATAAAGAATATTGTCAAAATGATAATGTTCATGTACTACAGTTTGGAATTAATCCACATTATCATAATCCTGTTGGTTCAAGAAGCCAATATAATCAAGCATTTAAAAATGATGTTATTTTTGCAGGAAGTTGGACTGAAAAATATCCTGTAAGAAACCAAGAATCAGCAAGAATTTTTGATGAATTAATAAATAATGAAAATGATTTAACGATTATAGATAGAAATTTACCTTTAAGAAGAACGCGTTATCAATTTCCTATGAAGTATATTCCATTTTTAACAATGCCAATCGATCATAATGAACTTATGAGCTTACATAAAGTTTATCGATGGGCTGTAAATGTGAATTCAGTTAAATATTCAGAAACTATGTTTGCGAATAGAATTTTTGAATTACAAGCGTTTGGCAATTTAATCTTATCTAACTATTCAGTTGGCGTGAATAATCAATTTCCTAATGTGTTTATGATTAATCATAAAAGCGATGTCGCACCAATTATGAATCAATATAAAGAATATGAAATTGAAGATATGCAGGCGAAAAGTATTAGAAGTGTTATGAGAGATAGCACAACTTATCATAGATTAGATGAAGTTTTATCGTATATAGATATAGAGCCAACTCAAAAGGACAGTAAAGTTTTAGTAATTGTTGATCAATTAACAGATAAAATGAATGATATTTTATCTCGTCAACTTTATGTGCAATTTGATGTAGCTGAAGCTAACCAGACAATAGATGACTATAGTCAATATGAATTCATTACATTTATGAAAGACTCTATTTCATATGAAGAATATTATTTAGAAGATTTATTTTCTGTTTTTAAATATGTAGATGTTGATTTTGTCACTAAAGATAAACAGCATGAAGCTCATCAATATATTGATGAAGCAATAAATAAATATTTAACGATGTATCATAGAAATATTGTAGACGAAAACTTAAATATATTACAATCCAATAATGGCTATAATTTAGATCAATCCGAAATTTACGAATCTACTTTATATGGTCAAAATAAGCAAAAGAAAAAATTGAGTGTAATTATCCCTATACACAATAATGGGACGTATTTAGAAGATAAATGTATGCGTAGTTTAAGAAGATCCTCTATCTATAGTGAAATGGAGATTATATTTGTAAATGATGGAAGCACAGATTCAGAAACGATTTCCATTATTAACAGACTAAGAAGAAGATTCCCTGATATCGTGTATTATGAATATGAACAAGGATCAGGAAGTGCATCAAGACCTAGAAATAAAGGTGCAGAGCTTGCTTCTACAAAATATATAACTTATCTTGATCCTGATAATGAAGCAACAGGCGATGGATATGCAACTTTATTAGAAGAAATCGAAACAAATAACGATGTAGATATGGTTGTTGGAAACATTATTAAAGAAGACAACAAACGTAGAGCATTGTTTAATTATGCTGGAACTGTTAAGAAATACAATGACGGTAACTTATTAATTGAAGATCCTAAGAAATATATGAAGAAATGTGGATTACGAGCACAAAGTATACAAGCTTTAGTTATTAAATCAGCAATTATTAAAGATAATAACATTCAAATGATTGAAGGAGCAGCTGGGCAAGATACATTGTTCTTCCAAGAATTGATGATTAATTCTAAAAAGGTAAAAGCTGTTACTGACGTTATTCATATGTATTATGCAGCTGTTTCAGGTTCTGTAACTAATTCAATTTCCAAAAAATTATTCGATAAATATTATGCTTTAGAAATTGAAAGAATTCCTTTCTATGAAAAGCATGGCTTACTTAGTTCGTATTTAGAACATAGATTTAACTTCTATGTTAAAGGTTGGTATTTACCAAGACTTGAGAAAGTTAAACCTGATGAAAGAAAAGAAGCGGTTGAGAGATTTTTAGAAATTTATAGTTTATACGATCAGTATAAGCGTCCAGAAGACCATGATTTAAATAAATATGTTGAAAATCTAAAAAAAGAAGTTCAATAAGTGATGGATAATAGGGGGAGAATATGATGGATAATGTATTGGCTAAGTTTCATAAAGCATATATTGTATTACCTAATCAATTCTCTCTTGATCATACATACTATCAAGAGAATACGAATATCGGTAAGTTTAATGTTTATTATGCTTATGATTTAGCTCAATGTGAAGTAATGGTGAATGAAACAAAAGTCATCTTATTAGGTCATTTAGTTCATACTCAAAATAGTGAATTAAACTATCATGAAATAATCTCTCGCTTATTATCACATGAGTTAGATTCTTATGAATTTCTTGAAGAGATGAGTTTTTATAACGGTCGATATGCAATGTTTATTGAATATAAAGGACAAGTGTATTTTTATAATGATGCTACATCATTTTTGTCTTTGTATTATCATAATGAATTATCATTGTATGCTAGTCACTCAGAACTACTCAAGCAGTTGATTGAAGATTACTATAATATTGAGTGTGAAAAAATAGCTTCTAAATCAAATGGTTTTTTAGACTATAGCAAATATAAAAACATATATAAGTTTAATTCCAATACACGGCTAAATATGACACAGCATCAAATAAAAAGAATTTATCCAATTAAACCTTTTAAAGTCAAAACAGCTGAGGAAGTATTGAACTTAATAGATAATGAAATAAAAGAATCAGTTAAATATTTATTTAATTTAGATAAAAAAATATTATGCTCTATTACAGCAGGACATGATTCAAAAGTATCATTATCATATATAAAAGATTTTGTGGATAGTGTTAAATTCTTCACTTATACGAGAAACATAGATGAATTGGAAAACAAACAAGTTTCGAAGATATATAAATTAGATGAATCAATCGCACGTAAAATTGCTTATAATCTTAATTTAAACTATAAATTATTTAATATGGATAATTCGTCTATAAAGCCTGAAATGAAAGTTAAATATGAGCAATATGAAACAAGTCATAGCATTAATTTAATCAATTATTATAACGAAAATTATGATTTTCAAAATGCATTACATTTAAAATCGACAATTTTTGAATTAGCAAAAGATATTGTCCCAAAAAGTATTCAAACAAAAGATTCTTTTATTCCTTATACGAATGCTATTAAAAAATGGGCTAAAGACTTTCCGTTTGATGATGAGCATCAAATAGAATATTTATCTAATTTTATTGAAAGAAATGAATTGAATAAGACGATAGAAATGGGTTATCATCCATATGAAATTTTATACTATGAATCTAGAATGAACGGATGGCATAGTTGTATTATTCAAGAAAGTGATGACTTTTTAGATGTCTTTAGTTTAATTAATACAAGGCATATACTATTTGAATTACTTAAAATAAATGATTCAGATAAAAACGAAAACAAGCTTCATCAATTGATTGTAAAAAATAATTGGCCAATTTTAAATTATTTTCAAGTAAACAATAGCCAAACTTTAGAAAATAAAGTGGATCAATTAGAACAGCAAATAAATGAACGCAATAGTAACTTAGAAAACATCATAATTGAAACAGATGATTTTTATCAACGTAATAATTTAAATAGCACACGGTTTAGAGCACTTTCAAATAAGTTTAGCAATGTAAATAAAAAGATAATTACTTTAACTAACAAAACTAATAACGTTCAAAAAATTGAAATAAAAACATTTTATAACAACACTAATGGCAGAGAGATAATATACTTTGATATTGAGGATCATCAAATCGATTTAGTCGATTTAAGTATAAATGGATATGATTTGAATTTTAATCCTCATGAGTCAAAAATAATTTCAGTATATGCAAGTAAAAATTTTGAAAAGTCATCGTGGATAAATGCTTCAGAATTTGAACTTATTGAAAAATAAAAAATCAAGTAGGTCGTTATAATATGAAGATAGTTACTGAAATCTTTAAAGAACAACTTAATAATTTACCTAAAATTTTAAAACTTGCAATTTATAATATGAAAAGTCAATACGCCAATCACTATCTTGGTGTGTTTTGGAATATATTACAGCCAATACTACAAGTAGCAGTTTATTATCTCGTATTTGGTTTAGGTTTAAGAGGAGATGCTAATGCACAAGTAGTTGGTGTACCATTTTTAGTACATTTAATTTCAGGTCTCTTTCCATGGTTATTTATATCACAAGGTATCAATACTGGTGCAACTTCAATACAAGGTAATGTAGGACTATTATCAAAGATGAGATTCCCTTCATCAATATTTATTTCAATCGCATTAACTAACAATATGATTAATTTAATGATTACATCATCAATATTATTTGTAATTTCACTTGTTAATGGTTATGTACCATGGTGGCACTATTTCTGGTTTATTTATTTCTTAGTAGCATCGTATGCAATTATTTTTGGTATTTCACTAATTATGAGTACTTTAATAATTATCATTAGAGATACTAAAAATTTACTTCAAAATATCATTAGAATGTTATTCTTTATGACACCAATATTTTGGGCGATGGAAGAGGCACATGGTATTCTACAAAGATTAGCGAGCTTGAATCCATTTGCCTACTTAGTAGGTGTATACAGAACGGCATTTGTTCATGGAAATGTATCAGTATATGGAGAATGGCATGATCATTTATATTTTTGGTTAATAACAATATTATTATTGTTAATTGGTTCATTAATTCATTCAAGATTTAAAAGGAAGTTACTAGACTACTTATAGGGTGTTTATAATATGACAAAGAAATTATTAATGATTTCCCAAAACTTTTACCCAGAACTCGGATCTGCAGCAAACAGAATGAAAATGATGTTTAAAGCATTTAAAGTCAAAGGCGCAGATCCGACTATGTTAACAACTGAACCAACATATCCAAATCAAAGCTTATTTGATGATGATGCATACTTTACTGATCAATCTTTAAATAAATTAGAAAAAAGTAAAATTATACGTATGAAAATGCATGGTAATAAACAAAATAGTAATTTTATTATGAGGTTAGTATACTATATAGAACAGTACGTTAGATTAAAAGTATTTCTGAATATGCATAAAGAAGATTATGATATTATATACGTTTCCAGTCCAAATATATTTCTTGCTTGGGCGACGCTTTTTTTCAAAAAAGCAAAAAAACCGACATATGTTTTAGAAATTAGAGATTTATGGCCAGATAGTGTAAACGGTTTAAAACATATAAACATCAGTTTATTTATGCCACTTTTAAAATATTTAGAGAAGAAGATGTACAATTCTACAGATAAAATTGTTATAAACAATGAAGCATTTAGAGCACACATACAAAATAAATTAGAAAATAAAACACCAATTTTTTACTTACCTAATGGAATTTCAAAGAGTGAGCTAATAACAGAAGAAAAGTATCAAGATTTCAGTGTAATATATACTGGAAATATAGGGTATGCTCAAGATGTCGATAAGTTAATCTCAATATGTAAAGCATTAAATAATAAAAAAATATACGTAACTGCTATTGTGTACGGTGTACAAGCTGATAAATTTAGAAAAGCTGTCAAAGAATGTGCGTATATCCAAGTGAAAAAGCCAGTTGATCGTGTAGCTTGTCTATCAGAAATTTCTAAACATCATGTATCACTTTCAATATTAGAATCGTCAGATGTTTTTATGAATGTTATGCCAGGTAAAATTGTTGATTCAATTGGAGTAGGTACTCCGCCCGTATCCAATATAAGTGGTCCTACTGAAGCGATTATACAAAAATATGATTTAGGATTTGCTCGGAAACAAGCTTCAAATGAAACAATAGTTAATGAGATAGAATCTTTAAAAAATGACAAAAATAAGTTGTTGATAAAAGAAAACAACGCAAAAAAATACCGAGATGAACATTTAATTTGGGAAGATAATATTGAAAAGCTAATTACGTTTTTAAGAAAAGGTGATGAAGATGACAAAAACATATAAAATTAAATGTGAAAATGTCTCAAAGGTTTATGACTTGAATGTAAATAGAAAAGAAAAATTATTATCTTTATTTACTTTTGGCTTAAGTTATAAATCAAAACCTTACTATGCTTTACACGATATAACATTTGAAGTTGAAGAGGGGACATCTGTAGGCATTATTGGATTGAATGGTTCCGGAAAGTCAACTCTATCTAATATTTTAGGTGGGGTAGTCGAACCGTCGTCTGGTACAGTACATACAAATGGTAAACCTTCCTTAATTGCTATTGGTGCAGGTTTGAACCCAGATTTTACTGGTGCAGAAAATATTCAATATAAATGCTTGATGCATGGCATGACACAAAAAGAAATCAATGAAAAATTTGATGATATTGTACAATTTAGTGAATTAGATGAATTTATATATCAACCTTTAAAATCGTATTCTAGCGGTATGAAATCTAGATTAGGATTTGCTATAGCTATCCATACAGACCCAGATATATTAATTGTTGATGAAGCGTTATCTGTAGGAGATGAAACTTTTTCAAATAAATGTATAGATAAAATGCATGAATTACAAGAGCAGGGTAAGACAATATTTTTTGTATCACACTCAGCAGGACAAATTAAAAAAATGTGTAAGAAAGCAATCTGGATACATTATGGAGAAATGGTTGCGTATGGTGAAGTTAATGATGTAGTTGCGAGATATGTTCATCTCATTCAAAAAGTAAAAAAGAAAACTAAAGAAGAACAGTTAGATTATAAACGTATTAAAATTCAACAACAACGTGATAAAGAAGTTGATGAATCTGTAATTCATAAAGAAAAAAGACCAACAAGCATATTAGCAATGATTGGGCTAGTGAGTGTAGCATGGTTGTATATACTGTTGTTCCAAGTAGGTATACTATAAATCATAAAGAATGAGGTTAGAAAATGAAAAAAGTCACAATGTTTGTTTGGAATCATTTTACAAATGATGCGAGAGTAAATAGAGAATGTACAACATTAGCAGAACAAGGCTATGAAGTAGACTTAATTGCAATCAATGATCCTAAAAATCCTGTCATCACAGCCTATGAAGAAATTTCTAATTCATTTAGAGTCCATAGAGTAAAACGTTATCCTTGGATGTTACAAGCATATCAAGATTATGGAAAAAAATTTTTACTAGTAGTTGCTGGTGTTCAAGTTGCGATTATACCAGCGCTTTTTTACATTAGCTTTACTATAATGGCTGCCTATTTAATGTCACTAGTTATTGCTGCAGGTATGATTAAAATTAAAAAACTAAGAAAATGGTTCATAAACGGTGCCATTATAACGAGAATGATTGTTAAAGGTTATTTCCAGAATGCAGATATATATCATGCAAATGATTTAAATACATTACCTCAAGCAATCGTTTGCTCGAAATTAAGATTAAAACCAAGACCACTTATTTATGATAGTCATGAAGTTCAATCAGATAGAACAGGTTATAATAAAGAAAAAATTAAAAAAATTGAATCATTTATTCTAAAATTTGTTGATCAAATGATTGTAGAAAACCATACAAGAGCAAAGTATAACGAAAAAATTTATGGATTTTATCCAAAAACGCTATACAATTACTCTGAAAAATATGAAATACAAGATAAACATAAAATCAACTTACATCAAATAATAGGTATAAATGAAGATGAAAAAATATTGTTATATCAAGGTGGACTACAACAAGGTAGAGGACTAGAATTATTGATTAAAGCAATGGATGAAATTGAAGAAGGACATTTATTATTTATTGGCGGAGGAAAATTAACACAACAATTAAAAGATATGAGTAAAAGTTCTGCCAAAGCACATAAAATACACTTTTTAGATAAAGTGCCTTTTCAAGAATTACCATCTTATACTAGAGAAGCTTACTTAGGATTTCAAGTGTTACAAAACATATGTTTCAATCATTACTCAGCAAGCTCAAATAAATTGTTCGAGTATATGATGGCACATGTACCAGTTATAAGTTGTGATTTTCCAGAAATCAAAAAAGTAGTAGACGAAACTAATACAGGTATAGTAGTCGACCCTCATAATGCAAATGAAATAGCTGAAGCGGTTAATAAATTAGTGAACGATGAGGCACTTAGAAATAGACTTAGTGAGAACACTAAACAAGCTAAAGAAATCTATAATTGGAATAACGAAAAAGTAAAACTACTTGAAATTTACAATCAATTCGCACCATTATCAAATAAAGAAATACAATTGAACTTTAAGTAAAGGAAAAGCTGAGACAAATCAATTGTCTCAGCTTTTTCGTGTGGAGAAAGTGGGTATGGTTGGGGCTTGGGTTCGGGCTAACTGGCAGAATTCTGGATAATGCTCCTTAACGATAAGACCCCTTAAGGACATTACTCGGAATAATGTCCTTAACACTGCTATTTGTAAAACAAAAGTGTTATAAAATAATTATTGATTTAATACTAAATACATTTTAGTTAACTTGTATTTAGCCAACTTAGGTATTACAATGATATAGCTAATATAGATATGGATAAAAGGAGTTTATTTAAGATGTATATTAAAAAGGGAATTAAGAACGTTAGTGATTTTATAAAAGAAGGTAATGATCATGAAGCTATGATGTTATTAAGAGACTTAGAAGCTAACGTAATGAAATATGACTTTGAAATTATGGGAGAAGGATTTAATCAGTTTGCAGATATATACGTTTCACTAAAAAATAGAAAGAAAGCAATAGAAATGTATCAAAAAGCAATACTTTACTTTAGAGAAGTAGGGAATAAAGATAAAGTAGAAGAAATTAGCCATAAATTTGAATATCTTATTTTATAGTAAGGGAAGCTATTAGATAAATTGCGCTACAAAGTAAACCGCCTAATTCGGGAACTAAGTTCTTGAATTAGGCGGTTTTTATATTTTAATGACAATGATTTATAATCTATAAGGAATAAATATAGGGCACCTATATTCACACAAGTTGAAAGTGGACCGTCTACACTTAATTGGACAACTTCTTTAAAGAGAAGTATTGTTAAAATTAAGAAAGTAGGTGGTCTTTTTATGAGAAGAGAGCGT
>NZ_JAJNIS010000027.1:0-26774 GCF_022386375.1 Mammaliicoccus sp. K-M42
TTGACTTGTGTAAACATGAGTATCCATAGTTACACATCTTTTAACTTGTGTGAGCATGGGTATCCATAGTTACACTTCTTTTGACTTGTGTAAGCATGGGTCTCCATATTTACACATCTTTTAACTTGTGTGAGCATGGATATCCATAGTTACACTTCTTTTAACTTGTGTAAGCATGGGTATCTATAGTTACACTTCTTTTGACTTGTGTAAATATAGGCATCCTATAAGAAAAGAGGCTGAGACAAATTAAATTGTCTCAGCCTCTATGCATTATTTTGTGAATTCATATCCATTTTGAATGACTTCTAAATCACCATTGTGCGGATCAATTACGAATCCATGAATTGGAACGGATTGATCAAATAATGGATGGTTATAAACTTTTTGAATATTAGATTGTACGTTTTGTGTGACATCATCAAAGCCTCTTAAGAACTGTTGAATATCAATGCCAGAATGTTCTATCGTATTCAATGTATTATCGGTAACACCACGACTTTTCATAGTATCAATTACTGAATCAACATCTAAATTACCCATTCCACAATCTTTATGACCCATTATTATGATTTCTTCAGCACCAAGTGCATAAATCGCAACTAATAAACTACGCATTGTTGACCCATAGGGATGTGAAATTGTAGCTCCTGCATTTTTAACAACTTTCACATCACCATTTTTAAATCCTAATGCACGAGTAGATAGTTCTGTTAATCGAGTATCCATGCAAGTTAATAATACTGCTTTAGCGTTTGGTTTCTTTGTTGTAATAAAATTTTTGTATTCTTGGTTGGATACAAAAGTTTTGTTAAATTCTAATATATCATTCAATAGAGGCATTAGTCATTTCACCATTTTCTGTTAAGTTATTAAATGCTTGTTCTTCCGGTGACCCGTTCTTAAGCATTTTCTTTTGATGTAATACAGCATTAATTTCTGCACCTATAATTACGATTAATCCTGTTAGGAATAACCAAAGCATAAGTACAATAATACCACCGATACTACCGTATGTTTTTGAATAGTTCGCAAAGTTATTTACATATAATCCGAAAAGTGCACTTGAACCAAGCCACACAATTGTAGTGAAAGCTGCTCCAGGAATTACGGATAATACTTTAATTTTAATGTTAGGTGCTAACGCATAAAGTGTAACAAATACGATAAACGTAACTATTAGTGGTAGCACAACTTTTATTAAGCTAAAGACCCAACGTAGTTCAGATTCTAATCCTAAAGGTCCAAATAATAAATTACCTATTTGTTGACCGAAGATAGGTAATGCAATAGCAATACCAAAGACTACCACCATGATAACTGTGAAGAATACACTCATGATTTTTAGAACAACTGCATTTCTCCCATCTTCAACATCATATGCAACATTGAATGCGTTCATCAAGGCAGTCATACCATTTGAGGCTGACCATAATGCTGCAATTAAACCAAATGAGAATAGTCCGCCACTCGCATTACTCATGACGTCATCAATTATTCCAGTTATAAGTGAAGCTGTATCTCCTGGTGCATTATCTGAAATCATTTTTGTGATAGTGTCAGGATCAACTTGGAATATTGGAATTAACGTCAAAATAAAAATAAGAGTAGGGAATAATGCAAGTAAGAAATAATAAGATAGTTGTGCTGCTAATCCAGTAGCATTATCTTTACCTATTCTATAAATTAATGTAGATAATATATTTCCATCTTTAGTGAACTTTGCTGGTTTATTAATTTTAGATACGAAAAATATTTGGTTATCTTTCTTAGCTGTTTTCGATTCAAATCTCTGTGGTGGAATATAATTTTCTTTTTTTATAGATTTCTTTTTTTCATCTTTAAAGTTTTTAGCTTGTTCTAAAAACTTTGAACTTGATTTATCATTTCCCATAAGAATTCTCCTAATTTAATATAATGTTAAAAAAGACTAGGATATTTGAATAAGCCTAGTCTTTACTATAAATTATGAATGATTTGGACCTGAGATTTGTCTTTCGTTCTTTTTCTCAATGAATGTATCTTTTGCATCCATAATTGATTGTTCTAATTCTGGATTTTTACGACGAATTTCTTCTATAACATCTTTCCAATATAGAACTTCATCTTTAATTTGATTTACTTTAGAAGGTTCTTTAGAGCTTTTACCTTCTTTAACGTTTTGAACTTGGTTAGATAATGATTGGCGTGTATTCTTATCAGCTAATGCGATAATTGCGCCAATAGTACCACCTATTAAAATAGCAGGAACTAATTTGTTTTGCATAATGTTTTTCCCCTTTCATATATATAACTTTAAAATTAACATTGACCTACATATCATATCATAAATATTTATTGATTTAGAGAATATAGGCACTAATACATTAAAATTATCACTAATCCTATTCATTCCCATAATTTCAAAGATGTAAACACAATTGTAAATTATAATAAAGCATTAGACAATAACTTTTCAAAAGGCATAATATCTAAGTTTCTACCGATTTTAATTTTGAAATGTCCAGCTCGCGTCCATAAAGTGATTTCACCGCTTAAATCGAGCAATTTACCAGCGTTCTCAGTAGACCACATGAGTATGATGTTATAAGGTATAGAGTATGTTTCAATTTTTTTACCTGTAATACCTTGTATATCACGTATAATGATTCGTTTATTAGTAAATACAGCTGTGTCTCTAAATGTTTTGAATGCACTATATGCTTGTTCACCATCAACAAGATATTGACTTATATTATCAGGTACAGCAACTTGTTCGAATAGAGTCCATGAAAGGATATCTTGTACTGCCATAATAAATCACTCCTAATGTACCGATTTGTATATATTGTATAAAAGTTTCATATTAATTGTAAAGCGAATATACGAGTTTGGTAGTTTTAATTGTAAGTACTTTTTGCTAAACTTAAATTTGAAAGGATGATAAAAAGATGACTGAATCAATTGAACAAATGGTAGATGATATAAAAGGCAAGTTAAGGCTCGTTAATACAAGCGTATTAAATAAAGATACGATTCCTGAAGAAAAGAAAGATGAATTAAAGGAAATACATACTATGGTCATGTCTAGAAAAAACATTTCAGCTAGTGAAATGACTGCAATTACTCAAGCATTAGGCGACCTTAGAAAATAATCAAAGGGTGGTAATACAAATGGGATTTGAAAAGCAATTGCAAAAATATGCAGAACTATTAGTAAAAGTCGGGTTGAATGTTCAGGAGAAAGAACCTGTATATATTCAAGCTTCAATCGATGCAAGTGAGTTTGTTCACTTAGTTGTTGAAGAAGCATATAAAGTAGGGGCATCAGACGTTAAAGTAAAATATAAAGACGATAGAATTTCACAATTGAAATATCAATATGAGTCAGAAGAATTTTTCGAAGACGTTAAACAATATGATATAGATGAAAGAATGGATTATTTAAATAGAAAAGCAGCATTTTTATCTATTATTTCATCAAGTCCTGATAGCTTAAAAGAAGCAGATCCTAAAAAGATAAGTAAAGCGATGGCTGCTAATGGAAAAGCCTTTAAAGATTATATGGTAGCAGTGCAAAGTGACCATATGAGTTGGTGTGTTGCATCATACCCATCAGTAGGTTGGGCGAAAATGATGTTCCCAGAATTAGATGATCAAGAAGCGGTGAATAAACTTCTAGAAACAATTTTAAAAACTGTTCGAGTTGATCAAGAAGATCCTGTTAAAGCATGGGAAGAACATGATCGATTATTACATGAAAAAGCAAATTACTTAAATCAAAAGAAATATAAATCACTACACTACAAATCTGAAGGTACTGATTTAACGATTGAATTACCAACTGGACAATATTGGTCTGGTGCAAGTTCAATAAATTCTAAAGGTAATAGCTTCGTTGCTAATATGCCTACAGAAGAAGTATTTACTGCCCCACATAAAAATGGTGTTAATGGGACTGTAAGCAATACCTTACCTTTAAGTTATTCTGGTAATATAATTGATGATTTTACATTAACTTTTAAAAATGGCGAAGTTGTAGATTACAAAGCTGGAGTAGGTGAAGAAATTTTAAAAAGTATTCTAGAGACTGATGAAGGTGCTAAAAGATTAGGTGAAGTAGCCCTTGTACCTGTAGATTCACCAATATCAAATATGAATACTTTATTCTATAATACGTTGTTTGATGAAAATGCATCTTGCCATATTGCGTTAGGTTCTGCATATGCGTTTTGTATTGAAGGCGGCAAAGAAATGTCAGCAAAAGAGTTAGCAGAGAATGGACTAAATGACTCTACAACACATGTTGACTTCATGATAGGAAGTAAATCGTTATCTATAGATGGCGTATTAGAAAATGGTGTGAAAGAGCCAGTATTTAGAGATGGTAATTGGGCATTTTAATATATAGCCATTTAAGATTACATCATGTATAATATAGATAAATAAGGTCATTATAGTTAGTCATTCAAAGGAGGGGATATCATGAGTACACCAATGGAATGGAGTGTTATGATTGCATTTGTGTTCGCAATATTTACATTTGGCGGAGCATTAATGATGTATCTAGTTGTTACATTCGATAGTAAAGAATCTGTACGAATTGATACTGCTGAAGAAGCACTAGAAAAGAAAGTTTTTGATGATGAGGAACATTATCATTAAAATAAGTGTTGGTGAGGCTGGGACAAATTAATTGTCTCAGCCTCTAATTATTATTAGTAAATAAGTAAACAACAAGTGGGGTTATTAAATTGGAAGAAAAAAAAGCAATGAAAAAATCAAGAAGTGTTAAATCAATACAAATTTTTCCAGAAGATACAAATCATCATAATACAATGTTTGGTGGTAAATTAATGGCTGAAATTGATGAAATAGCTGCTATAGCTGCGATGAGACATAGTGGGAACTCAGTTGTTACAGCTTCTACAGATTCAGTTGATTTTTTACAACCAATTAGAACAGGTGAAGTACTTTCGTTAGTTTCATTCGTTACACACGCTGGAACATCTTCAATGGAAATATGTGTGAAAGTAATCAGTGAAGATAATATAAATCATAAAAAACATTTAGCAGCTTATAGCTTTTTAACATTTGTAGCTTTAGATAAAGAAGGTAAAAAAGCAAAAGTACCTGCTATTTATCCCGAATCAGAAGATGAGAAATGGTTTTATGAAAGCGCAAAAGAAAGAGTTAAACTACGTCATGAAAGAAGACATGAAAGTAAGAAAACGTTAGATTTTATGTCAACGAAGTTATATATCTAATATAGGACATAAAAAACGCTCAATCTGTTGAAATACTTTACAGATTGAGCGTTTTTTTGTGAAGTGATTTACACTTTCAATAATGGTTATTGATTCATTCTTAATTCATTTGCTTTAAAGTCTACATCTTTATAATACATATCTTTTACAAGTAAGTTAGGGCCAAGGCATCTTACTTTAGGGCAATGGCAATTTAAAGATTTTGCTAAAGATGAATTCATCCATGTTTGATAAACATCTTCTAGCTTATCTTGTTTAATATTTGCGATTGAACCTGTTTCATCTCCGAAATCTGTAACGATTACGTCACCTGAAAAAACATTAACGTTTAGACGGCTTCTTCCATCTGGATCATTTCTTAAGCTAACATTTTTTGCATCTTTTAATCTAGATAATAAATTTTGATCTGATTCATTCATAAAGCAAGGATAGAAAGGTAACGTACCAAATAACATCCAAGTATCTTCATTTCTAAAATCAAGTATTTCATGAATCGTTTCTTTCATCTCATCTAAACTCATAATATTTAATTGACTAGCAAAGTCTGATGGATACATTGGATGAATTTCATGTCTACTACATTTCATGTCATGAACAATCTCGTTATGAATTTTATGTAAATATGGTTTTGTGCTTTTATTTAACATCGTTTCAGCAGATACAAACATACCTTGCTCTGACAAAGTAGCTGAGTTTTGAATCATTTGTTCATAAAGTTTATATCTTGCTTTTAAAGGTGGTTTTTTATCCATAACGTGGAATCCAACTTCACTGAATTCATCAATTGTTCCCCAATTATGAGAAATATGCATAACGTCTATATATTCAGCAATTTCTAAATAACGATCTAACGGTAAAGTTAAGTTAGAGTTCATTTGCGTATATATACCTCTTTTATGAGCATATTTCAAAAGTGGTACGACGGTTTCTCTAATTGATTTTTTACTAAACATTGGCTCTCCACCAGTTATAGAAATTGTCTTTAAATGAGGTACTTCATCTAATCTTTTTAAAATAAGTTCCATTGGTAAAGTATCTGGATCTCGTAATTGTAAAGTATATCCAACAGCACAGTGAGCACATCTCATATTGCATAGTGTTGTTGTAGTAAATTCTATATTGCTTAATTGCAATGAACCATGTTGATCTATATCATTGTAAGCTTCCCATGGATCATTTTGAATTGAGATAGGACTTTTTAAGTCGTATATCATGCTATATCCTTCTTTCTGAATTTTTTCCTATCTATGAGCGTACCACTTGTGAATAGATTTTCCAATACTGTTTTATGATTGTTTTTATACTTGTAATCATTCATAATAAAATTATTAAAAATAAAAGGAGTATTTAAATGAGTAAAAAAACATCACTCAATGAAATTAAACAAAGATTATCTGAATTTTTAGATGAGATGGAAGCAATGAACCCAGAAGATATGGAAGTGTCTGACGTTGATGAATGGATTGCTTTATTAGACGAACTAGAGAAAAAAGTACAATCTATGCATGATTAAATGCTAACTACTAATTACTTTTTTCAAAAAAAGGTATTTAAAATGATGAGTTGTATATAAAACATACGTTTAAAACTTTTCATAAGTGGTATACAAGTATTAGAATCATTATGAAAGGAAGAGATTGATATTATGAGTAAGAAAATAGCAGCAGTTGTAACTGACTTATTTGAAGATGTTGAATTAACGAGTCCACAAAAAGCATTAACAGACGCTGGACATGAAGTAGTCATTGTTGGTGAAGAAAAAGGAAAAGAAATCACTGGTAAAAAAGGCGAAAAATTTAAAGTAGACTTAGGTATAGATGAAGTAAATGCAGCAGATTATGATGCAGTCTTAATTCCTGGCGGTTTCTCACCAGACTTATTACGTGGAGATGAACAAGGTCGTTTTGGTGAATTTGTTAAACATTTCGTACAAAATGAAAAACCATCATTCGCAATTTGCCACGGACCTCAATTATTAATAGATACTGATTTATTAGAAGGAAAAACTGTAACAAGTTTCTTATCAGTTCGTAAAGATCTACAAAATGCAGGTGCTAAAGTCGTTGACGAATCTGTAGTCGTTGACAAAGGCATCGTCACAAGTCGAACTCCAGATGACTTAGAAGACTTTAACCGCGAATCACTTGCATTGCTACAATAGATGCTTTTGATTGCCACTCACCTTTATGGTGGGTGGTTTTTTTGTATTTCATATTATATAATTTTTTTATAATATGAAAAGGAGTACGAATTATGGAGAAAATTAAAGATGAAAAATATTTAAAATCAATAATAGGACGTGCTGAATTAAGCGACAATTTATTTAACAAAGTACAAAATAAATCTAGTGGAAATGATGGTGAAAGATATTTTAACGCTATTTTGAACTGTATGGAGCATATCGTTTATATAAATGATTTTCAATTTACATTAAATAACCAAGT
This sequence comes from Mammaliicoccus sp. K-M42, assembly GCF_022386375.1. Lineage (NCBI taxonomy): Bacteria > Bacillati > Bacillota > Bacilli > Caryophanales > Staphylococcaceae > Mammaliicoccus > Mammaliicoccus sp. K-M42. The sequence goes on from NZ_JAJNIS010000027.1 coordinate 7,691, forward strand.
ACAAATTGATATGTTAGTTATTGATGATCGAGCAATATATTTATTCGAAATCAAAAATTATAAAGGCATTTATTACTTGGAAGATACCTTCTTTAAAAATAATTATGGTAATTCTATCACATCACCATTAATTCAAATCGAAAGAGCAAAGAATGAATTTCATAACCTGTGTAAATATCTCGAGATAGATAGACCCATTATATCTAAACTAGTATTTACAAACCCTTACTTCAACTTCAAAAATCCAACCCCTTATAAAGAAAGAATCATCTTACCCTCGGAATTAGGCATTATAAATCAACTTTTTTCAAATCAAAATCCAGAAGAAAATATAAAAATAAAACAAAAGCTATTAGCAGAAAGAAATAGTTTTGATAATCAATACTATAAAAGCATTACATTACCATTTAAAAACATAAAACCTGGAATTAAATGTCCAAAATGTAACCATATGTTTACAGTAAAGATAAAACATAAAAGACAAAAATGTACTTGTATGTATTGCGAATCAATAATGGATAAGAAATTTGTATACGAATATAACTTGAAAGAATTATGGTATTTAAAACAAGACAGTTTCACAATTTCAGAAGCAATTTGGTGGTTAGGAGGGGGAACGAGTATATATTCCGTAAGACGAATTTGTGAATCGAGTTTTAAAGCTGTCGGTAGTCGATATAAAAAGTATTATTTATAGAAATGTAGTTTGTCTATATTTTTCTAAGGAGCAAAATTCAGAAGTTCTGCCAGTAAGAACAATCTAAGGAGCAAAATTCAGAATTCTGCCAGTAAGAAGGATCTAAGGAGCAAAATTCAGAAGTTCTGCCAGTAAGAAGGATCTAAGGAGCAAAATTCAGAATTCTGCCAGTAAGAACAATCTAAAGAGCAAAATTCAGAATTCTGCCAGTAAGAGCAACCTATGCACCACAATTCAGAATTCTGCCACTAAAACCAAACTTTAGACTCATACAAAAAAGTGCGGTTCGCGTCACATGTGAACCGCACTGCTTTATTTAGAAGAATCTTCTTATGATTGTTTTAAGAGGTGGCATTTTTTCGAGTCTGTTTTCTTCCATTGCTGTTCTTATTTCAAATTTTGCATATCCTTTAGCTTCATCCCATATGATTTTACCTGGGAGTGGAGCAGCGTCTGGATCTACTTTTACATTTATAACAACTGGTTTATTTGCATGTTTAGCTTTCTCTAATGTTGGTGCTAAATCTTCTACAGCTGCCACGTTATAACCAATACCACCACAGCTGTCTGCGAATTTAGCGAAATCAATATCACCTAAATCGATTGCATATTCTAGTTCACCGGCTGATTGTTGTTCATATTTTATGAATGATAATTCTTGGTTATTAAGTACAACTACAATAATTGGTAGTTTATAGTTAACAGCTGTAACGAAGTCTTGCATGACCATTGCGAAACCACCATCACCAGCTATAGCAATTGCTTGTTTATCTGGGTATGCTATTTTACTTGCGATAACACCTGGTAAGGCACATCCCATTGTTCCAAGCCAAGATGATGTAATGAATTGATGATTATGACCTAATTGTAAATATCTTGTACTCCATACTGTAGAAGTTCCGACATCAACAGAAAATACAGTGTCATCATTAGAGATTTTTTCAATCTCTGACATTAATAGTTCTGGTCTTATTGGTAAACTCTTATTATTACGATCTTCATCTAACCATTTATTCCAACTCTTCATATTTTGCTGACAGGCTTTAAGGAATTTACGGTCATCAACTTTATTACTTGCTAAAGTTAATGCTGCTAAGACATTTTTTGTATCTCCTATTAAGCCTACATCTACATTAAATCTGTTACCGATATTATTTTTGTTGATATCGATTTGAATACAAGGGATATCTTTGTCTGGTAAGTAATCTACATATGGATAATTAGTTCCGACTAGTATTAAGAGATCTGCATCTTTTGAAGCTTCAAAGGCTGGTTTAGTACCAATTTTACCTAAGTTCCCCATGAAGTTAGGGTGCTTATCAGGAATAATACCTTTTGCTGGTAATGTTATAAGTCCTGGTGCATCTATATGATCTATAAATTCTAACAGTTCATTTTTAGCGTTTTTTGCACCGGCACCAGTTAACACAACTGGTTTTTTACTATTGTTAATTAATTCTGCTGCTTTAGAGATATCTTCATCTTTAGCAAAAGTTACTGCATTTTCAAATCTATATTTTTCTCTTGGTACGTTATCTTCAATTTTTTCGCCTAAAATATCACTTGGAATAGTTAATACTGCTACACCTTTTTTAGCGTAAGCTGTCTTGATTGCTTCATCAACAATTTTGTGAACATTTTCAGCAGAGTCTAATTGTTTATTATAAACTGCTACATCTTCAAAAAGAGCTGTTAGATTAACTTCTTGGAAATATTTTGTGCCTAATAATTTAGAATCGGTTTGTCCAGCCAATACAAGCATAGGTACGTTGTCCATTTTTGCGTCATACATACCATTTAACATATGTATCGCTCCTGGACCTCCTATACTTAAAGCAACAGCTAATTTGCCAGTTAACTTGGCATAGCTACTTGCTGCTAATGTGGCAACCTCTTCGTGTCTAACGTCATAGAATTTAATGTTATCTTCTTCTGTTTTTAAGGCATCTACTACTTTATCTATAGAATCACCAGGAATACCATAAACATGGTCAATCTGCCAATTTTTTAAAACTTGTACAAGTGCATTATTTGCTTTAATTTTTGCCATTTAAAATTCCTCCTCATGTTTAATGTATACCCGAATAGGCTAAAAGTTATACTTCAATATAAGACTCTGGACTGATTTTAATGATTTTAAGTAAAAAGAAGTGTTTAAAATACATATTACAAGCTATAATGATGTAAGAAATACTAATAAGGGAGAATAAAGATGGGGCTATTTAGCAAAAAAAAGAATGATATTCCACAACCTAATTCTCAAGAAGAAGTTCAATATAGACGATATCAACACTATTATCAAGAACCTGTACAACCGAGAAAAAGAAAAAGGGGATCAAAGCTGTTTCTCTTTATAGCAATATTAATTATACTTGTTATTGCATTCTATTTAGCAGTAATGTATATGTGGTCAAGAACTTCTGATGTAGATGAATTAGTTAAAATAGAAGATAAATCAGCATTTGTTCAAGTTGAAGATATGCCTGACTATACTAAAAATGCTTTTGTTGCCGTTGAAGATAAAAGATTTTACGATCATGAAGGTATAGATTTAAGAGGTGTGTCTAGAGCACTTGCAGTTAGTTTGAAAAATGGACAATTAACACAAGGTGGTAGTACCATCACCCAACAAGTCGTGAAAAATTATTTTTACTCTAATGAAACGCAATTAACAAGAAAAGTTAAAGAAATGTTTGTTGCGAAACGGGTAGAAGATAAATATAGCAAAAATGATATTTTAAGTTATTACGTAAATAATATTTACTTTGGAGAAAATAATTATACTATTGAAGAGGCTGCAAATTATTACTTCGGTGCAACTGTAGATAAAAACAATCCAAACTTACCTCAAGTTTCAGTATTACAAAGTGCTATACTAGCAAGTGTTGTTAATGCACCCTCTAACTTTGATATTAACAATATAAGTGATAGTTATATGACGAGAATAAAAACTACTCTAGAAAAAATGAAACAACAGAACTATATTACTGATTCTGAGTATACACAAGCTATAAATGAATTAAACCAATAATAAAACACACTGAGTTAAGTGATTAAACTTTTAAACTCAGTGTGTTTTATTGTATCCTATTAATATGTGTGGAGGGATGTAAAGTGCTTAAAATTACTAAAATAGAAGTACAGAAGAAAAATAAAGAACGTTTGAATTTATTTATTAATGATGAATTTGAAATGGGTATTGATCAAGCTACATACATCTACTTTAACTTAAGGAAAGATTTAGAAATAACTAAAAGTAAGTTGCAAGAAATAAAAAATTATGATCAATATAGACAGGCATTAAATCAAGCAATTATATATTTGTCACATAAAAAAAGAACGACACATGAAGTTGAAAAATACTTAGCAGAAAAAGAGTACTCCATAGAATTGATTTCTCAAGTTATAGATTATTGTAAATCAAATAAATACATAAACCACGAAGATTATATTGAAAGTCTAAAAAATACAATATTAAAGACAACTGATAAAGGTCCGGACCATTTCGAAAGAGTAGCAAAAGAAAAAGGACTTGAACCAGAATTGATTTTTACTTATAAAGAAAAATTCGAATTGGAAATGTCTGAAGATAGAATACCTAATATTGCTAAAAAAATAATGCAAAAAAAGAAACAGCCTCCAAATCGACTTAAACAAACAATCGTGCAAACTTTGCAACAAAGAGGCTATGCATTTTCACTAATTAATGAGCATTTAACTGATTTAAATATTGAACCCACATCTGATGATGTAGAAAATATTTTGATGAAAGATTTAGAAAAGGTATATAATAAATATCAAAAGAAATATAATGGATATGAACTCAAATCTCATGTCATTCAAGCTTTAGTGAGAAAAGGGTATACATTTGATATGATTAATGACAAATTAAGAGAAAGTGGTATTGTAGATGAATAACGAAAAGAAATTAGTAGAAATGAATGAATTTGAACTTAAAAATGTAATCGCTGAATATAGGGAAAAGATGAGAAAATCAGAAATGATGGGTATACTTAATGAATATGAAGTATATAAAAGAAAAGCGCTCATAGCAGAAAGTTACCTTGTAGATACTTCGAAAATTGAAATTGGAAAAGTATATGGTTTAGTAGGTGACACACCGAGTTACTTTAAAGTTGAACGTATTAAAGGCGTATTTGCTTGGGGATTTAGATTAAAAGGTTCAAAAATTGAAGAAGGCATTCCTGTAAGTCTTCTACAACTATAATGGTGGTGCAGAATGACACAGCAAATATTACTAAGAGTTGTAAACGCAACTAAATATTACTATGAAAATAAACAACAAAATAAATTTAAATCATTATTTAAATTAAAACATTTAGATAAAAATATTGTGTTAAAGAATGTAACTGTTCATTTATATAGAGGTGAAGTTCTAGGAATTATTGGTGATCATGAATCAGGTAAAGAAATGATTAGTAAACTGATGATTAAAGAAGTTGCACCTAACTTAGGAAAAGTAACAAATAAAGAACAAACATTTTTAGCAGACGTTACTCATAAAGCTAATGATCATCAAACACTTAATGAATTGGTAATTCGGACATTGAGCTTATCAGGAGTTAAATTAGAAGATATCTCAACAATTCAGAAGCAGATTTTAAGCTTTGCTAAGTTAACAGATAAAGGGATAAAGACTTGTAAAGAAATAAACGAAACAGAATATGCACAATTATTAGTTAGTATTGCCAAGTATATGAGACCTACAGTAGCTATTTTCACTAATATTATTCAATATTTAGATGAATCATTTCAAAAAAAATTCAATGAATTTTTGAATGAACAAAAAGAATACGATAGAGCAGCTGTATTAATAGATGATCATCTACATTCAATTGAAAAAATGAGTAATTATCTTATTTGGTTAACGTATGGTCAAGTAAGAAAAGAAGGTACCGTAAATGAAGTATTAGGTGCTTATCGTGATTATCAAATGAAATATAATCAAATTCAAGACAAAAATCAAAAAGAATTATATGATCTAAAATGGAAAATCGATAAACAAGAATTACCTGTAGCACGTGGTGAAGGTTATAAAAGGATGCGTAAATATCAATATGGTAGAATTCCGAAATCCATTGAAAAAACAATATTATATGCTATTACATTTATAATTGGAGCAGTATTTGCAGCATTTTTTATGTTTATAGGAGTTGGAAGTTCACCGACAGATAAAGATGTAGCTACGAAGCAAGTTATTACAACGAATAGTGAACCTAAATACATAGATAAATCAGCATATGTACTTTCTTTAAAGCATGATACTTTACTAACACCTTCATCAAAAGGAAATAAAGTAAAAATTCCACAGTATAGCTTTTTAGATGTTACTGGTGAGAATCAATCAAACTACAGACTTGAAGTAGATAATAAAGCATATATATCTAAGAAAAACAATTTGTATTACTTTAATCCAGCAGGACTTTATGAGGATGTTGACTGGTCAGAATTAGAAGACTATGTTGATGGAAGTTATTTAAACTATATAGATTTTTATAATAGCTTTATGCATCAAGATCATAAGAAAGTTTCAGAAACGATAAATGCTGATAAATCAAATCGTTTCAATGAGCAGATGGAAGGCCAAAACGTGCATATGGTGTTCAATAGTGATAATGAATTAACTGGATTTACTTTTGATATTAAAGATAAGCAAAAGTTAATTAAAAAATTTAATATTTCAAGTGATACTTGGGTAGTAAAATCAAAAGACGGTTATATGATAGCAGATTTAGTAGAAAATAAATGGATATTTATTCAATTGTAGGAGGACTTTATGAACGAATTATTTGAACAGCATATTAAACATTTTCCACATATGATCAAATATTGCTTCTTTGAAGTTAAAAATCATTATAAATATTATTTGTCTGCTTTTGCTATTATGTTACTTCTATTATTAATTACTTATTTTAAACTGTTCGTTACTGATGCAATAGATGTGCAACAATCAACTTCTTATTTTAAATTAGTAGGACTTTTTGCTTATATGTGGATATTTTTATCGCTCTTTAATTCTGAAAAGACAGTTAGAAAACAAGGGGCATTGTACAAACGGTTGTCAGTACCATATTACGTAGGTGCCTCATCACAAGTGTTATTAACGATGCTTATGTTCTTAATAGTCGTGACTTTGACAGGTATTGTTTCAACAAGTACTACTAACATTATAGAAATCAATCATTTAGGTTTCTTTTATTATTTAGTTATGGCTTATATTTTACTAGTGCCAATTGCTTCTATTATTGGATTGCTTGGTAAGTATTTATATTCCGCTAGATTCGTCGTTTTCGGATTATTAATATTATTGCTGTTTATAGTGCCAATCTTGTATGTACCTAATAACATGTATGCAGTATGGGTAAATGTATTAAAATTGAATCCACTATTTTATATTATTAATGGTTTTCAACAATCAATGATTCTTGGAAATGATTCAGTCACGAACTTACCTTATCACATACTCTTTTACTTTGAAGTAGCATTTATCTACTTATTCTGGATAAATATTAATAGAGCATATAAAACAAGATACTTTGAATAGAATATTGATATTAGTAAATTAATTAAATTCAAAAACCCTCTCAATCCAATAAATGTCGGATTGAGAGGGTTTTTATGTCTATTATATTTCTAGCTTTTTCATTAATTTTTCTTCGGTAAATACCCATCCAATATAAGAAGTAGTGACTTTCATATCATCATCTAAATGCAATATTGCCACAAATGGATAGTGGCCATTTTTTAAATATCTTAAATCGATAAATCTAAGTTCAGTTGTTTTTTTATCAATTCTAGTAACTTCCCAGCGATAAATAGAACTAAAACTTAAAAATGATCTTAAATTTTTATCATATTTTGCATATGCCATTATATGATCATTAGGAAATGATTGTCTTTTAAATACATCATTAAAAGCAACATTTCGACCATAACTTCGTCCTACATAATCATGTGTTTCTGTTTGTATAGCTATACGCCACTCCATAAATTTAATTGTTGGCGCAACAAATATTTTTACAGGATTATGCTCTTGTTGTATTTGTTTTAGTGCTTGATTCTTAATGGCTTTTTGTAACATGAAACGGACTACATAATAAAAAGCTAACAATAAATATAATGTTCCAAAGGCTAATCCAGGATGAACACCAAGTGTCCAAAATAAAATGGCAATTAAGTGTGCAACGAAAATAATAGGATCAAATGTATTAATAATACTTAATTGGATCCACTTATTGGATATGGGTCTGAGTGCTTGTGTACCATATGAATTAAAAATATCTACAAAAACATGAAAGAATACAGCAAACTGTGTCCATAACCAAATATGCAATACATCTACATTTGGAAAAATAACAAAAATTAGAAATGTTAATATCAAGGGCCATAATAATGTAAAAGGAATTGAGTGTGTTATACCTCTATGGTTTTTAACATAAACAGCATTATTTTTAAATTTTAAAACTGTGTCAATATCAGGTATTTGTGAACCAACCATTATACCAGTCGCCACTGCGGCAAATGTAGGTGTAACATTAGGATCCAATGTTGCAATACCAGTTAAAGCAACACCCATGACAACGTGTGTACCAGTATCCATAAAAATCACCACTTTACTTTAATCTATATGATATATATTATATATCATAAGTACGGTAATCTGAAAGCAATTCACAAGAAAGTAGTGTCATAGATGATAGAAAAGAATGAATTCAAAGATGATTTGCTTAACTGGTTTCATGAAAATAAGAGGCAAATGCCTTGGAGAGAAACCAATAATCCTTATTACATTTGGTTAAGTGAAGTTATGTTACAACAAACACAAGTAAATACTGTAAGACCATATTACAATGCTTTTATAGATAGATTCCCAACAATTCAAGAATTGAGTAATGCTAAAGAAGAAGATGTTTTGAAATATTGGGAAGGACTTGGCTATTATTCAAGGGTTAGAAATTTTCATGAAGCAGTTAAAGAAGTCCAAAATGAATATAATGGAATTGTTCCTGATAATCCAGATGAATTTAAAAAATTAAAAGGAGTCGGACCATATACAAATGCAGCAGTTATGAGTATTGTTTACAATCACCCTATACCAGCTGTTGATGGAAATGTATTACGTGTATGGAGTAGGTTAACTTGCAATCAACAAGATATAGCGTTACCTAAGACGAAAAAAGATTTTGAAGAAGAGTTGCAACCATTTGTAAAAACCGAATCCGGTGATTTTAATCAAGCAATGATGGAATTAGGTGCTACGATATGTACACCTAAGAAAACGCTATGCATAATGTGTCCAGTACAAAACCATTGTTTAGCATTTGCTAAAGGACAAGTATCTGAATTACCAGTTAAAAAGAAAAAAGTGAAGAAAAAAACTATTGAGTATTCAGTGCTCTATATAACGAATAATGACGGAGAAATTCTAGTACGTCAAAGAGATACAAAATTATTAAATGGTATGTGGGAATTTCCAATGTTCGATGCTGAAGATAGCATACATACAATTGAGGAAGAACTTGAAGCGGTTATAGATGTTCAACAAGAACCAATGTTTACAACTAAACATATATTTACACACATGACATGGAACATGAAAATATATAGAGCATATACTCAGAAAAATAACTTTGAGCATCCTTATAAGTGGATAAAAAAAGATGATAAAGATAGTTTGTCATTCTCAACTTCCATGACTAAAATTTTTAATAAAGTAAATGAGTAAATTAATAATAAACATAATTTTAGCTTATTTATTTAAATATGATATAATAACTTGGTAAATATTTAAAAGGTGGTGTGGAACATGGTCAAAGAATCCATACCAAAAGAAGGCCAGGTAATTAAAGTACAAAGTTATAAACATGATGGTAATATACATCGTGTATGGTCTGAAACAACAATTCTTAAAGGTACGAGTCATGTTATTATCGGTGGGAATAATCGAACACTCGTAACAGAAAGTGATGGCAGAACTTGGGTAACAAGGGAGCCAGCGATTGTTTATTTCCATGCAGAATATTGGTTTAATGTCATTTGTATGTTCCGTGATGATGGTGTTTATTATTATTGTAATTTATCTTCACCTTTTGTTTGTGATGAAGAAGCTATTAAATATATCGATTATGATTTAGACATCAAAGTTTATCCAAGTGGAAAGTATCATTTATTAGACGAAGATGAATATCGTCAGCATATGAAGCAAATGAATTATCCTAAAGACATTGATGTTATTCTGAGAAGAAATGTTGATATTCTTCAACAATGGATTGAACGTAAAAAGGGACCGTTTGCGCCAGATTTTATTAAAGTTTGGCAAGAAAGATTTCATTCAATTGATAGAAGGAATTCATGAGAATGAAAACGAAACAGCCTAGCAATAGCTAGGCTGTTTCGTTTGGACTATGATTGGGGGAACAGAAATGATCAAAAGGTATTTACAATTCGTTAAACCATATAAATGGCATATTGTAGGTACGATTATCATTGGGATTTTAAAATTTGGAATTCCGTTGTTGCTTCCATTATTAATAAAATATGTAATTGATGACGTTATAAATAATGGAGCATTATCAGTTGGTCAAAAAACAGAAAAATTGGCCTATGCGATGTTAATTATGGGATTTATCTTTGTGGTTTTAAGACCACCAATAGAATATTTCAGACAATATTTAGCGCAATGGACATCAAATAAAATCCTCTATGATATTCGAAAAAAATTATATACACATTTACAAGCACTCAGCTCGAGATTCTATTCTAATAATAAAGCAGGAGAAATAATATCTCGTGTAATCAATGACGTTGAACAAACAAAAGACTTTATTCTTACTGGTTTGATGAATGTCTGGTTAGACTTAGTTACTATCGTAATTGCTTTAAGTATTATGTTTGTGCTAGATGTCAAACTTACTTTTACAGCAATTGCAATATTCCCGTTATTTATTTTTAGCATTTATTATTTCTTCGGCAGATTACGTAGTCTTACGAGAAGAAGATCTCAAAGTTTAGCAGAACTTCAAGGATTTTTACATGAACGTGTTTCTGGCATGTCTGTTATTAAAAGTTTTGCTATAGAAAAAAATGAAGAAGAAAGATTCGACAAAAGAAACCAAAACTTCTTAACAAAAGCAACTGACCATACTAAATGGAATGCTAAATCTTTCGCTGTTATTAATACTGTTACAGATATTGGACCATTACTCGTTGTAGGTGTAGGTGGGCTACTAGTTATTCAAGGTAATTTAACAGTAGGTACATTAGCTGCATTTGTTGCATACTTAGAACAATTATATGGACCATTAAGAAGATTAGTTGCGTCATCAACAACCTTAACGCAAAGTATCGCTTCTATGGATAGAGTATTTCATTTGTTTGATGAAAAGTATGATGTAAAAAATGAAGATGATGCACAAAATATTAACATTAAAGAAGGACATATTTCTTTTGAAAATGTTTCATTCAAATACAATGAATATGAAGACGAGGTACTTACTGACATTAACCTTGATATTCAAAAAGGTGAGACAGTTGCCTTTGTAGGTATGAGTGGTGGAGGTAAATCCACCTTGATCAGTTTATTACCTAGATTTTATGATGTGACTAAAGGAAGTATCAGCATTGATAATCATAATGTAAAAGATTTCACGACTGAAAGCCTTAGAAATCAAGTAGGTATGGTTGAACAAGATAATATTCTTTTCTCTGATTCAATAAAAGAGAATATTTTATTAGGTAAACCAGATGCTACTGACGAAGAAGTCATCGCAGCTAGTAAAAAAGCTAATGCACATGATTTTATTGTATCTTTACCTAATGGTTACGATACCGAAGTTGGTGAACGAGGCGTAAAACTATCAGGTGGACAAAAACAACGTGTTTCAATCGCTAGAATCTTCCTTAATAATCCTCCAGTTCTAGTACTTGATGAAGCTACAAGTGCGCTAGATTTAGAGAGTGAAAAAATCATTCAAGATGCTTTAGAAATATTGAGTTCAGAAAGAACAACACTAATTGTTGCACATAGATTATCAACTATTACCCACGCTGACAAAATTGTAGTGATTCAAAATGGTCAAATTGATGAAGTTGGATCACATAAAGAATTAATGCAAGCTAAAGGTAGTTATTATAACTTATACAATATTCAATCCTTTGGGTAAAATTACAATCCTACTTACTCTATGCTATTATTAATTTAATAGAGATAGAATAAGGGGGATTTTTTATGACATTTTTAAGCATATTGCAACTGATTGTGAATGTTTTATTTTTTGTAATCATTATAGGTGGATTGATTACATGCATAACGATTTACATTATAGATAAAAGGCAAAAAAATCACAGTGTATTAAGAAATTATCCTTTATTAGGAAGAGTTAGATACTTTTTAGAAATGATAGGACCTGAATTACGTCAATATCTTATATTAAATGATAACGACGGCAAACCATTTTCTAGAAAACAATATTTAAATATCGTTATGCCCGGAAAATATAAAAGCAGAATCGAAAGTTTTGGTTCGTTAAGAAAATTTGAAGAACCTGGGTTTTATTTGCAAAATGCTATGTTTCCTGTAGATTATGACGAATTAGAAATTAACCAAGAAGAGTTAATGACTACATATGTTTATAATATTTCGAATGAAGGTCTTTTTGAGCGAAAAGAAAAACAAATACAACAAGAAGTAGAACCTTATAAATTAACACATAATAATGAAATAATAATTGGGGAGAACTTGAAATATCCCTTTAAAGTTAAAAGGTTAGTAGGACAGTCCGGTATGAGTTATGGTGCATTAGGTAAAAATGCAATAACAGCACTATCAAAAGGTCTAGGAAGAAGTGGTTCTTGGATGAATACTGGAGAAGGTGGTTTAAGCAAACATCATTTAGCAGGAGATTGCGATATCATCTTTCAAATTGGACCAGGTCTATTTGGTGTTAGAGATAAAGAAGGTAACTTTGATGAAGAAGAATTTATTGAAAAAGCCAATATTGATCAAGTTAAAGCATTTGAATTAAAATTAGCCCAAGGTGCTAAAACAAGAGGGGGACATATTGAAGGAGCAAAAGTTACAGAAGAAATTGCGGAAATTAGAAACGTAACGCCGTTTGAGACAGTGAACTCACCTAATAGGTTTGAATTTTTGCATAACAACAAAGAGTTATTAGAATTTGTAGATAAATTAAGAACATTATCTAATAAACCTGTTGGAATTAAAATTGTTGTAGGTAATATAAATGATTTAAAAATACTGATTCACGAAATGGTTTCTACAAACATTATTCCAGATTTTATAACGGTAGATGGTGGAGAAGGTGGAACTGGAGCAACTTATCAAGAATTGGTTGATACTGTAGGATTACCACTCTTTACTGCATTGCCAATATTAGATGTAGAATTAAAAAAACAAAAGATAAGAGATAAAGTAAAAGTATTTGCTTCAGGAAAATTAATCACGCCTGACCAAATAGCGATAGCATTAGGTTTAGGTGCTGACCTAGTAAATGTAGCAAGAAGTTTAATGATTAATGTAGGATGTATAATGGCACAACAATGTCATACTAATAATTGTCCAGTTGGCGTAGCTACAACAGACCCTAAAAAAGAAACAGCATTAGTCGTTTCAGAAAAAGAATATAGAGTTTCAAATTATATTGTTAGTTTACATGAAGGGCTGTTTAATTTAGCAGCTGCAGTAGGAGTGAAAAGTCCAACCCAACTCAATGAAAAACATTTATTATATAGAAGTTATAATGGAGATTTGATGAATATCATACAGTACAAGAAATATCTATATAAACAAGACTTAGTATAAATAGAACTCGAAAGAAGTGTTCATCTATAAACTAAAAACAACCCACCATTGATTTGGCGGGTTGTTTTTATAGGTCGAAATCTTCATCTTCAATTTTTATTTCACTATCATCAGGGTGATATTTAAAGTAACTAGATGATAGTTTTTCTAAATGTAATATAGTAGCTTTATAATCTAGCATTGCTGATAGGACTTGCATAACATTCTCAATATAATAGTCTTCTTGATTTGGATTATCTGTAATATCTTTTATAAAGATTTTGATTAAATCTTCTTTATAAGGTTCAACTAAATAATCAGGAACTTGGTCAACTTCATGTTTAGCATTTTGGGATATTCTAACCAATATCTGCTCATGTTGTGCCATCAGTTCATCAAGTTCAAATTTTATTTGGACTTTTATATCATCATTTAAATTATGGATATCATTTTCATAGCGATTCATTTTTCTTAAAACTTCATATGCTCTTCGTGTTGCTGCAATTATTTCTTTGAAAAGGATCTTTTTACGCATTTGAGCAAAAGATTGCTTTTTAGTGTAGGCTCTTTCTTCTTTATAATAAAGATAGAATTGTTCAAGCTTTACTATTCGAGTTCTAATATTCTCTAAGTCTTGTTTTACATAATGAAATTCAGTTGTTCCATTCAAGACTAATCTAAACCATTTGAATATATCTGTTGATATGTTCAATGAATTATAATACATTTTCGTTTCAAATTTAGGTGGTAGAAATGTGAAGTTAACTATAAATGCACTAAGTACACCAATCATTACTAATACAAATCGGTAAAATGCTGATATATAGAAATCTCCTTCATGATGCCCAAGTATAATTAGGGCTGTAACAACTGCTAAGTTTGAAACGTGTTGTAGGTTAAACTTGTATAATATTGAAATAATGATAATTGCTGTTAAACCAATAAATACAACATGGTTACCGAATATAGAAAATATTGTAACAGCAGTTATTGCACCAATAACATTACCTTGAAATTGCTCTACTATCGTTTTAAATGAGCGATAGACGCTTGGCTGCATTGCAACCATTGCAGCTACACCAGCTATTGAAGTTATCATTGTTGGCCCTGGCAGTAAATTTGCTAGAAATATTGCTAGGACAATCGCGATACCAGTTTTAAAAATTCTTGCCCCAAATTTCATAGAACCATTCCTTTTAGTTATTAAAACAGAGTTGTAACAAATATCACAAGCCTAGTATATATTGTTTATACATCGTTTTTAATAACTTTTCAAGTTTATAGTTGAGAAAATGCATGATCAACAGCAATTAATGTCTGTTTTATGTCTGATTCAGTGTGTTCAGTAGTTAAAAACCATGCTTCATATTTAGAAGGAGCCAAATTAATACCTTGGTTTAACATTGCTTTAAAGAATTTGGCGAATTTTTCACCGTCAGTATTTTCAGCTTGTACATAGTTTTCTATTTTTTCATCTGTAAAGTAAAGCGTTAGTGCACCTTTAACTCGATTAACTGTAGCTTGAACGTTATGCTTTTGAATTAATTCTAGCAATCCTTCTTCAAGCTGTTGACCTAATTGGTCTAATTTTTCATATACACCCGGTTGTTCTAAGATTTCTAACAATGCGATACCAGCTCTCATAGATAATGGGTTTCCAGCCATTGTACCTGCTTGATATGCAGGACCTAGTGGAGCGACATGTTCCATTATTTCTTGTCTTCCGCCATAAGCACCAATTGGTAATCCACCACCGATGACTTTACCAAAAGCTGTTAAGTCTGGATAAACACCTAATAAATCTTGAGCAGCACCATAATGGAATCGGAATGCCGTGATAACTTCATCATAAATAACTAATCCACCATGTTCGTGAGTAATGTCATTTACAGCTTCTAAAAAGCCTTCTTTAGGTTCAACCATACCAAAATTACCTACAATTGGTTCAACTAATACACCAGCAACTTGATCTCCCCAATGATCCATAGCTTCTTTAAATGCATCAATGTCATTAAAAGGTACAGTTATAACTTCTTGTGCAACACTTTTAGGAACACCAGCTGAATCTGGAGTACCTAGTTGTGAAGGACCACTACCAGCAGCTACCAGTACGAGATCTGAATGTCCGTGATAACAGCCAGCAAATTTAATGATTTTATCGCGATTTGTAAATGCACGCGCTACTCTTATAGTAGTCATGACTGCTTCGGTACCAGAATTTACAAATCTTATTTTTTCTAATGATGGAATTGCATTACGTAATTTTTTAGCAAACGTAATTTCATATTCTGTAGGCGTACCGAATAAAACACCATCTTCAGCAGCATTTTTAATCGCTTCAGTAATATGTGGATGTGCATGTCCAGCTATGATTGGACCATATGCTTGTAAATAGTCAATGTATTTATTATCGTCTACATCGTAGAAATATGCACCTTTACCTTTTTTCATAACAACAGGTGCGCCGCCTCCAACAGCTTTGTAAGAACGAGATGGTGAATTAACACCGCCTAAAATATATTCGTCTGAAAGTGTTTGTAAATATTCACTTTTTGTAAAATTCATGATATCAACCTCTTTTAATTTAATTATTTTCATTTATATCGTATCATAAAATGATAGAACTATCGTTTATAAGGAGTGTATATAATGATACAAATAGGTGAGAAATTTCCAAAATTCGAATTAAAAAATCAAAATGGTGAAATTGTTAATAGCGAGGATTTAAAAGGAAGTAAAACTATTATTTATTTTTATCCTAGAGATAACACACCAACTTGTACTACAGAGGCTTGTGATTTCAGAGATAATTTAGAGAGCTTTAATGATTTGAACACTAAAGTTTATGGAATTAGTGGTGATAGTGAGAAGAAACATTCTAATTTCTCAGAAAAGCATAGCTTGAATTTTGATTTGTTAGTTGATGAAGATTACAAGTTATCTGAACAAGTAGGCGTTTATCAATTAAAAAAATCGTTTGGAAAAGAATCAATGGGGATTGTTAGAACAACATTTGTTTTAGATGAAGAAGGAATAGTGATACATACGATTGAGAAAGTAAAAGTCAAAACACAAATAGAAGAATTGAAAAACATAATAAAGGGATGATAATGATGAAAGTCGTTACTTTAATGAGACTAAGAGATCAAGAAGAAAGACTGAAAGAAACATTTCCTAATATAGAGTTTACATTTTATAAGCATCCTGATGTTGCTGATGAAAAAGTGTTAGAAAAAGCAGATGTATTAGTAAGTTATCATACCGAAGTAAATGAAACATTTTTAGATAAGTGCAAAAACATTAAATTGATCGCTTGGTTTGCTACAGGTGTAAATCAATTACCTCTAGAATATATACGAGAAAGAAACATAAAATTAACTAATGCAAGAGGTGTACATGCTATACAAATAGCAGAATTCATATTTGCATATATACTGAATGATATTAAAGTGCTTAAACAATCTTATGAATCTCAAAAGAGAAAAGAGTTTAATCATAAACTTAATCCTGAATCAATAAATGATAAAACGATATTATTTATTGGAACAGGTAAAATACCACAAAGAACTGCAGAAGTTGCAAAAGCATTTAATATGAAAGTAATTGGTATAAATACAACAGGACATGAAGCACTAGGTTTTGATGAAGTATATTCTATAGAAGAAAGACGTCAAGTTTATAAAAAAGCAGATTTCGTAGTGAATGTATTACCTGAAACAGAAGATACTATACATTTGTTGAAAACAGAAGACTTTAAACAAATGAAAGATAGTACGCATTTTATTAATGTAGGTAGAGGCTCTGTTGTATCAGAAGCGGTTTTAATAGAAGCATTAGAAAACAAAGAAATAAGATATGCCTCACTAGATGTGTTTGAAGAAGAACCTTTATCACCTACATCTCAACTATATGATTTGGATAATGTGTTTATAACTGCTCACATAACAGGAAATGATAAAAATAATATAAAAAGAAGCACGGATATATTAGTTAAAAATTTAAATCTAATAAATAATGAAGATGTAGAAGGTTTATTTAATGAAGTTAAATCAAAAGCTGGATACTGATTAATTGTTTGACAAAATGCTACTAAAAGGGATATATTATAAATAATAATCATTATAAATTAGAAGGTGGGTGTAAGGATGCAACAAAATGTTGAGAATGTTGAACACATGTTAGACGATGCTATAGGTACTTTAAGAAGTACAGGTGTTAGAATTACGCCACAGCGTCAAGCGATTCTTCAATATTTAATAGAAACAGATAGTCATCCTACTGCTGATGAAATTTATCAGTCACTTTCACCACAATTTCCAAATATGAGTGTTGCTACAGTTTATAATAACTTAAAGGTTTTTAAAGAGACTGGGCTTGTTAAAGAATTAACATATGGTGATGCATCAAGTCGCTTTGATTTTGAAACACATAATCATTATCATATCATTTGTGATCAATGTGGTAAGATATCTGATTTTCATTATCCGAGGTTAGATGAAGTTGAGCAATTAGCTCAACATGTTACTAGTTTTTCAGTTACTCACCACAGAATGGAAATATATGGTGTTTGTCCAGAATGTCAAAGTAAGAATAAATAAAGAAAAAGCTAAAGGTATTTAACCTTTAGCTTTTTTTCTTTTCTTCATTAGTATCTTCTATTTCTTGTTCCTCTAACTTCTTAGATTTACGTTTGTTATTATAATCTTGATTAAATGCTTTACCTTCCAAGTTCTTATCCAAAGTAAGTGGTTGATTACAGTTTGCACAAATATCTGCACGACCTAACATTTTTGTATAATGATCACAGTTTGGACATTGAACCTGTATTGTTCGCGAACTAAGCATACCAATCCAGAAATAAACGACAAATGATAAACCAAGAGCCAGCATTCCTAGTACTAAGAAAATACTAAATACAATTTGGCTTTTGAAATAGTAAAAGAAGAATACACCTACATACATTACAATCATACCTAAAAAGATTAATCCTAATGCAAAAGATCTTATTCTGTTAATTTTACTAGTAGGTTTCTTTCGAAATAGCTTCAATTCTATTCCCTCCATACTAATTAATACTGATAAAGTATAGCATAATTTCTATTAAAATATATAGTACCTTATAAAGCGAAATAATACACAATTTTGTTTATATAAACCGTTGACGTGTTCAATATATCTTGATATTATATAAAAGTCGTCAAAACAGACAGACGAAACAAAATTAATACATTGTTAAAAAGGTTAATAAAGTGTAAATTTAACGCTTGAAATTAACTAAATAACAATGTAATATAAATTATGCAAGTTGATTGATTCGAAAAAGACATCTTGATAAGATTGGTTGATTCGAAAAAAACAAAATATTATTTTTTAAAAATAATACTTGCATTGATATTTAATAACTGGTATAATTGTTTCTTGTAGCGGTTAAAATGAACATTGAAAACTGAATGACAATATGTCAACGTTAATTCCGATAATTGAGTACTTATAGTACTTCAAAGAGTGATTGGCTTAACCAATCAAAAATGAGCTAATCAAGCTTACTTCTATTATGGAGAGTTTGA
>NZ_JAJNIS010000028.1:0-26053 GCF_022386375.1 Mammaliicoccus sp. K-M42
ACAATGAAAGAATACATGCAGGATTAAATTATCAAACGCCAACCTCTTATAAACTTATGAATTCTGTCTAAGTTTTTGTTGACATACCAGAGAAGTGTGGGCAAGGGTAACTATAGTCACACAAGTGGAGAGAAGTGTAAGTAAGGATGTCTGTATTCACACAAGTCGAGAGAAGTGTGAGCAAGGGTATCTATATTCACACAAGTCAGTAGAAGTGTAAGTAAGAGAACCTATATTTATACACAAAAAACCTCATTTCAATAATGAGGTTTTTTGTGTACTATTAGCTAGCAGACTGTTGTTGTGCTGCTTGCATTTGTTGTTGCTGTAATGCTTTTTCGTTTAAAATGTTATCTTCTATAGATTTCTTAATTTCTTTATCTTTGTAATCTACTTTGTATTCATCTAATAATTTTTTGTATGCATTAATGATGATTTTAGGATCTTTTTGAATTTTCAATTGACGATATTGTTCTTTAAGGCTCTCTTTTTCTTTTTTACTTGCTTCGCCTTTATCGGCTTTTATAATATGATAACCGTATTGCGATTTAACAACGTCTGAAATTTCACCGTCTTTAAGTTTAAATAATGCTTTTTCAAATGCTTCGTCCATTTGACCTTTCATTACGAAACCAAGTGAACCGTTTTTAGATTTAGTACCTTCGTCTTGTGTTTCTTTTTTAGCAATTTTTTCGAAGTCATCTGGGTTTTTCTTGATTTGAGCTAGTATGTCATCAGCTTTTTTCTTAGCTGCTTTATCACTCATGCCATCTTGTGAATCTTTTGATTTAACTTTTATTAAGATATGAGAACCTTTTTTAGTGTTTTTATCTATTTCTTTATCAGAAACTTTTACTGCATCATTGATGAATTCTTCTTGATATTTAGAAGTTTTTTGAGAATCTTTAAAGTCTTCTAAAGTTGCACCAGGTTTTTCTTGTTGAAGTGCTTCTTCAAATTTTTTCTTACCACCATATTGCTCGATTTGTTTATCAACTTGTTTATCCAATTTCTTAGTATCAACTTTGTCTTCGTATTTATCTTTTAAGACTTTGTTAAGTACAATTTGGAATGCATTTTGGGCTACTTCATTGTTACCCATTTTGTCTAAAACATCTTGTGAAGTAACATTTCCAGCTTTAGATTCTACTAAAGTTTCTCCAGAGTTGTCTGAACCGTTACCACAAGCGCCTAAAGTTAATACTGATGCCGAAAGTGTTATAGGTAACACCATTTTTTTAATTGATTTCATTAATAGAACTCCTTTTGTAAGAATACAATGATAAATATAGCATATTTGGTAATTTAATTACAAAAATTTATCTATAATTGTTGCGTATCCAGTGAACGTTTTGTTAACAATTCAATTCCGTTCTTTCTTTCTTCGATATATGTTCCTCTTTTTGTAAATAAAATAATTTTCAGATATAGTAAGTCAATGATGGATATACCAGTATTTATAGACATTATAAAGAGAATGTAATGACCATACTGTGGAATAATATTTATTAACACAAGTGATAGGGTAGTTAACGTAATCAAAGGACATACAAGTGCAAAGCAAAATACAATTTTGTTAACTGGTTGATCCACTCTAATATTATATAGTGGTAATGCACGTTTCGCCTTAGTCGTTTTATTCATTTTAAATGACTTACGATAATAAATGAGTACAATCAAATGCAATAATTTATGGATTGGATAAATTAAGCAAAGGACGAATAAGAATAAAATAAACTTATCGTCCTTTAATGGTTGAGTTTGTATATAATTAAATATTTCGTAAGTGACTATAAATGTTAAAAATGATACTAAAGCACTAATTAATACAATTCTCTGTAGTCCGTACCGAGAGTGTATATTGATTGATTTAGAACAAACAAACATAAGATATGTCACCTTCTAAGTTATGATTTATCTTGATATTATGCATCATCCTCAGAGCGTTCGTCAAGTAGATATTTCCTTAATTGTTCATGATTTTGTTCTATATGATTTATGAAGTCGCTACCGTATATTTGACCAACAATATATTTTACATCAGTAAACTCTGGCATATTATACATAACTTTTTCATAATCAGTTGCAATTTCGTATAATCTATTCGTATCATTTGTATAACTTACATATGTTTTTCTTAAAACTTCAAGCCCTTTGTCGGTTAATTCTAAATATGTCGTACGTTTATCGTGTTGGCTTTTTGGCATAGTTAAATAACCACGTTTTTCTAAATTCTTAGCAAAGTTGAAAACCGTGGAAACGTGCATCACGCCATATTTACTCACTTCTGAAATAGTTGCTTCATCCAAACTTCTTATAATGATAAGAATGTGATGCTCATTAATATTTAAATCAAATGGTTTGATCCACTGTTGCCAATCTTTTTCAATAGTCTTCCATAAAGCTTTAGATAATTGTGAAACTTTATGAGTGAATAACATTTTTTCAATCATGTCCCGTTCGTTCGTCATAGTTAAATCCCCCTTTGTTAGTATAATAAAAGCATGATACTGATGTATCATGCTTACATATAACACTTTAATAATATAATAATTTTAACACGTTTTCTATTTTTTTAGAAATGGAAGTTTAGTATTTTGGATTTCTTTTTGGATTTCATTTCCACGATTGCTTATATTTTCAATGTTTTTCTGAATTTGTTCGATATTAGGGTTAATATCAGCTTTAAATTCATTTATCATTGTTTTTACTTCTTCACTTAAAGATTGAATAGCAATTTGGCTTTCATCTTTTGTTTTTAATACATAATTTTTAATCTCAACTGCATTGTCTTTAATTTCATTTAATTGGATTTTAGATCCATCAGTAGTTGATTTTAGATCTGTCTTTAATGTATCACCTGAACGATCTGTATTTAATATTGCTGTTGTAAAACCAGTAACTAGTCCTACACCAACACCAATAGCTAATCTTGAAAATTTCATAATAATCCTCCTTGATTTCTCTTACTTAAATATATACCCTATAAGCTTAAATATATGCAATGAATTATAATTGCTGTTGAATACTTTTTGCTATTTCTGCTTTTTTATCCTCATCGATTCGGTCTTCATTTGTATTCCAAATATAACCGAAACCATCTATATCTTCTTTGTATCTCGGGATTAAATGGAAGTGAATATGAAAAACAGATTGAGAAGCATATTCTCCATTATTTTGAATGATATTTAAACCGTCTGGATTGAAAGCTTTTTTAATAGCGTTAGCGACAATAGGTAGTGCTTCTGCTATATGTTTCATCGTTTCAGGATCGGTTTCGTAAATATTAGGTGATGCTTTTTTTGGTATGAGAAGTGTGTGACCTTTAGAAACTTGAGATATATCTAAGAAGGCATATACATAATCATTTTCATAAATTTTGTAAGAAGGAATTTCTCCGTCGATAATTTTGCTAAATACTGTTTCTGACATAATATCATCTCCTATGTAAATATTAACTTTATTATATCATGCAAGCAGTATCATCTTACAGTAAAGATATTATTTAATGAATGTATCAATAGGAACATGCTACAATATACTTTGGAGGTGTATTCACGTGACAATTAAAGTGAACAATTTAACAGGTGGATATGGTAAAAAAGCAGTTATCCATGATATCTCATTCGAATGTAAACCAAATGAAGTTGTCGGATTAATAGGATTAAATGGTGCTGGGAAGAGTACAACTATTAAACATATATTAGGTTTATTAACACCACAACAAGGTGAGATGTCCATAAATAATATAGATATAAAAGAAGATATAGAAGTATATAGAAGAAATCTTACATATATACCTGAAAGTCCTGTTTTATATGATGAATTAACATTAGAAGAACATATATATATGACGGCAATGGCTTACGGGATAGATAAAGAAACAGCACTTGAAAAAGCGATGCCTTTATTAAAAAGGTTAAGACTTGAGAATGAATTAAAAGTATTTCCAATACATTTTTCAAAAGGTATGAAACAAAAAGTAATGATCGTGTGTGCATTTCTAGTAGAACCAAAACAATATATTATAGATGAACCATTTTTAGGACTAGATCCACTCGGTATTCAAACGATGTTAGATTTAATAGTAGAAAGACGGAATCAAGGTTCTTCAGTCTTGATGTCGACACATATACTGGCAACTGCTGAAAGATACTGTGATCGTTTTATTATATTGCATCAAGGCAAACTGATTGCTATGGGAAATTTAGATGAGTTAAGAAAAGAAACGGGTCTAACAAACGCAACATTGGACGATATTTATATACATTTAACGCAAGGTGACAATTATGAATGATGCTAAAAGTTTATTTAACATTAGACAAAAAGAAGAAGTTATAGAGAAACTTAAATATAATAAATTTATTTTTAATGGTCATTTTTTAATCTTTATAACAATAATGCTTGGAGCATTTGCGTTAGGCTATAGTAATTGGCTGAAAGATATTCCACAAAATATAAATTATCATTTAATTATTTCCATTATATTGTCTGTTTGTTCAATTTTTCCATTACGTACTTTGTTCCGAGAAGCTGATAAGTTATATTTATTACCATTTGAAAAACATTTATCAGTATATATAAAAAAAGCGATAACTTATAGCTATTTAAACAGACTTTATTTGCCGGTTGTTATTCTTGTGATAGGACTGCCGTTATTTTATAAATTAATGGTTAATGATTTTTATTTATACATCACACTTATAATTTTGAGCTTTATATTTCCATTGTTTGGCTTAGTTATAAAATGGTTCTGGTTAAAATACGGACTAGAAATGTGGAGTGTTAACATCGTTCTATTCATTATTTACGCAAGTGGTTATTACACGACATTGAAAGTAGGGTTGATGTCTAGTATATTGACCATCGTAATGTTAATTGCGTTAGTAATATTAATGGAGATAATGAATAGAGATACATTTTATCAATGGGAGACATTGATATCCATCGAGCATAATCATAAAATGAATTATTACAAATTCGTAAATATGTTTACTGATGTGAAAGTGTTAAATGAAAGAACAGTCAGAAGAAGGTATTTAGATATATTCTTAAAAGTACCAGCTTCAAAAAAATTCAACCAAGATTATATGTATAAATTTTTGTTTATAAGAAGTTTTGCAAGAGGTAAAGACGCATTCTTTATCGTTTTGAGATTTTTAATTATCGGTTTATTACTTATTTGGTGGATAGATCAATCGGTGATTTCTGCAATACTCGGAGCATTAATAATGTACTTACTCATCTTACAACTCTCTCAATTCTATAAACAACAAGCTTATGGATTATGGCCACAAGTTTGGCCAGTAAGTGAACATCAAGTAATAAAGGGATATCATCAATTTTTAATAAATATGATGATAATACTCGCTGTCATTTTATCAATTATATATATTGTTAAATTCCCAACAGCAATTTACTTTGTTATTTTATTCTTTATAGTAGGTTGGTTAACAATCGATTCATCTATTAAAAAGATTAAAAAACATCAAGAATTATTAAGAGACTAAGAATAAGAGGCTGAGACAATTAATTAATTTGTCTCAGCCTCATTGTATGTTATTTATACTTCTTTTTCTTCTTCATCTTCGTCAGGTCTATACCAATATTTTGTATAATTAGCTGTTGAATATTGTTCTGCACCAGAGAATTTTCTTGTAGCATCTCTTGAGAAATATTCTGCAAAAAATGATGATTTAGTAAAATCTTCATATAGTTCATTTGAATCAAAACCAACTATAATCATGTAAGTATCGCCTTTTCTAGGCTTAAGCAATCTAAATGATTCAAAACCTTCAAAGTCATCAAACTGTCCATCGATATCTACGTAATGATTTTCAAATCGATGTTGCATTTCATCTGATACAGGAATGTAGCTAACTGCTAAAAATTCATGATTTATAAATTGCCCCTTTGATTCTAAGATTCGATATTCTCTTGGTTGCGCGAAAACTGTTTCACCGGTTGTTTCATGAATAAGCACCGTCGTATCTTGTCTAGTATAATGATGGATGTCTTCCTCTGGATATTTCTTTAAAATATTTTGAAGAAAATGATACGTACCAGTTGTTATATAACATTTCATAATTACAAACCTCCTATATCTCTTTATTTTGATTATAAACATGTAAGCGCTAAAATCAACCTATACATCAAATCTTTTGTATAATTTATGACTTTTTCTACACATAGATGTCTTTATAATAGAATATGTTAAAATAGATTGTAATGATTATAATGAGGTGAAAGAAATGAGTGTACCGTTTAACAACACAATTTTAAAAGCAGCAAAAGGTGAAAGTACAACTCATACTCCAGTTTGGTTTATGAGGCAAGCAGGTCGTTCACAACCTGAATATAGAAAAATTAAAGAAAAATATTCATTATTTGAAATTACGCATCAACCTGAACTTTGTGCTTATGTAACAAAGTTGCCTGTAGATCAGTATAATACAGATGCTGCAATTTTATATAAAGATATTATGACACCTTTAACAGGAATCGGAGTAGATGTAGAAATTAAATCTGGAATTGGTCCAGTTATACATAATCCAATAAAAGATATCACTGATATTAATAAATTAAGTCAAATAAACCCTGAAGAAGATGTGAAGTATGTTTTAGATACCATCAAAATTTTAACTGAAGAACAACTTAATGTACCTTTAATAGGGTTTACAGGAGCGCCATTCACATTAGCGAGCTATATGATTGAAGGTGGACCATCTAAAAATTACAATAAAACTAAAGCGTTTATGTATAAACAACCAGAAGCTTGGTTTAAACTGATGGATACACTTGCTGATATGGCGATACGCTATACGCATGCTCAAATTGATGCTGGTTGTAAAATGATACAAGTATTTGATTCTTGGGTCGGCGCATTAAATGCTGAAGATTACCATTACTTTATTAGACCATCAATGAATAAAATATTTACAGCTATAAAAGAAAAAAATGTACCAGTAACAACATTTGGTGTTGGGGCTAGTCATTTAATTGAAGAATGGAATCAATTGCCAGTTGATGTGATCGGTTTAGATTGGCGATTACAAATTAAAGAAGCACGTGAAAAAGGTATCACTAAAACTTTACAAGGAAACTTGGACCCAGCATTATTGTTAGCTCCATGGGAAGTAATTGAACAACGATTAATTCAAATTTTGGATCAAGGTTTAGAAAATCATAATTATATATTTAATCTTGGACACGGTGTGTTCCCTGAAGTTCAACCAGATACTTTAAGAAGAGTAGCTCAATTCGTACATGACTATTCAGCAAAATATAAATCACAAATGTAGTTGATAAATAAACAGCATTAATTTTACTTAAAGGGAGTATAGAAAATGAATAAAAAAGTCGGTCTTTTAGTTATGGCATATGGTACACCATATAAAGAAAGTGATATAGTGCCATACTATACGCATATTAGACATGGTCATAAACCATCTGAAGAACAAATTGAAGATTTAAAAGGACGTTACAAAGCTATCGGTGGGATTTCTCCACTAGCTGGAACAACTGAAAAACAAGCTGAAAGTTTGTTAGGTGCATTAAATGACACTTATGAAAATGTTGAGTTTAAAATGTATATTGGTCTAAAACATATTCGTCCATTTATTGAAGATGCAGTTGAACAAATGCATAATGATGGCATTGAAGAAGCGGTTACAATCGTTTTAGCACCACATTATTCTAATTTCTCAGTAGGTAGCTATAATAAGCGTGCCAAAGAAGAAGCGGATAAATACGGTATAAACTTGCATCATGTTGAACAATTTTATAATGAACCAGCATTTATTTCATACTGGACAACAATGATAAATGACACTTTACAAATGATTCCTGAAGAAAATCATGATGAAACAGTTCTAATAGTATCAGCGCATAGTTTACCTGAGAAAATTAAAAAAGCTAATGATCCTTATCCAGAACAATTAGAAGAAACAGCTAAAATATTAGCTGAAAAATCAAATATTAAACATGTTTCTGTAGGATGGCAATCAGAAGGACAAACTGGGGAACCTTGGTTAGGACCAGATGTTCAAGATTTAACTAGAGAGCTATACAATAAACATGGATATAAACATTTTATATATACGCCTGTAGGATTTGTATGTGAACATTTAGAAGTACTATATGATAATGACTATGAATGTAAAGTTGTTTGTGATGAATTAGGTGTGAATTATCATAGACCACCAATGCCAAACATTGATCCTAAATTTATCGAAGCAATGGTATCGGCAATTAAGAAAAAATTCTAATTCGAACAATCGAATAAGAAAGAAGTGTTAAGCATGACAAAACGTATCGCAATAATAGGGGCAGGTATAACAGGGTTATCTGCTGCCCATTATTTGAAAAAAGAACAACCAGATGTTGAAATCGACGTATATGAACAATCAGATAGAGTGGGCGGTAAAATTAAAACTTATCGTGAAAATGGTTATACAATTGAATTAGGGCCTGAATCTTATTTAGGTAGAAAAACAATTATGACTGAATTAGCTGAAGAAATAGGTATAGCTGATGATCTAGTTACAAATAAAACAGGACAATCATATATTTATAGCCATAATAAACTTTATCCAATACCAGGCGGTTCAATTATGGGTATACCAACAGAAATTAAGCCATTCTTAAAAACGAAACTCATTTCGCCTGTAGCTAAATTAAGAGCCGGAATGGATTATTTTTTACCTGTAAAACCAATGAATACTGATATATCTATTGGCCATTTCTTTAGACAACGTTTAGGAAATGAAGTGTTAGAAAATTTAATCGAACCTCTTATGGCCGGTATTTATGGAGCGAATATTGATAAATTAAGCTTAAAAACTACTTTTCCTCATTTTAAAGAGCAAGAAGAAGAAGAGGGTAGTTTAATTAAAGGTATGATTGCTCAAAAATCTAAAAATAATGCTAATAAAAAAGTGACTGTTAAACCTAAAGGTCAATTTAAACAATTTAAACACGGTCTAGAATCTTTCATGATTACTCTGCGAAATGATTTAGAAAGTAAAGGAGTAAACATTCATTTAAATTCACAAGTACAAAATTTAAATGAAGAAAATGCTAAACCAATTTTAACAATTAATGGTGTAAACCATGAATATGATGGTGTGATTGTTACAGTTCCACATCAACATTTTGTTAAATGGTTTGAAGATGATCTTAAGCTAGATTATTTCAATTATATGCCTTCAACGAGTGTTGCAACTGTAGTTATGGCGTTTGATAAAGAACAAGTAGTTAATGATAAAGACGGTACAGGTTTCGTTATTGCTAGAACGAGTGATACTGCAATTACTGCATGTACATGGACTAATAAAAAATGGCCACATACAACGCCTGAAGGTAAAGTATTATTAAGAGCTTACGTAGGTAAACCAGGTTCTAATATCATTCATCATAAAGATGAAGAACAACTGAAACAAGTTGCTTTAAATGATTTAAATAAAATAATGACTATCAACGGTGAACCAGAATTTTCTATTGTTACGAAATTACCTTATAGTATGCCGCAATATGAAGTAGGGCATATTGATCGAATAAGAGATATACAGCAACATTTAGAAAAGAACTATAATAATTTAATTATTACTGGAGCTTCATTTGATGCAGTAGGACTTCCTGATTGTGTACAGATGGCTAAAGATGCAAGTGACAAAATGATAGAGTATTTGAAGTAAATAGTAGGAAACAGGACAGAAATTCTAATGTAGCATTAGAATTTCTGTTTTTTTGATGGAGAGGTATGACAAGCAATGTTGGAGGACTGAATATTGCAAGATAGGTATGACAAGCAATATTGGGAGTCTGAACATTGCAAGAGAGGTATGACTAGCAATATTGGAGGTCTGAACATTGCAAGATAGGCGTGACTAGCAATGTTGGAGGACTGAATATTGCAAGATAGGTATGACAAGCAATATTGGGAGTCTGAACATTGCAAGATAGGTATGACTAGCAACATTGGAGGACTGAACATTGCAAGATAGGCGTGACTAGCAATGTTGGAGGCTTGAACATTGCAAGATAGGTGTGACTAGCAACATATCAGCAGTATAAAAATATGCTTCTTCTTACATAATAGTCTTAAATCCACAATTCTTATATGATTTAATGGCTCTAATATTATTGTTGTATTCCTCTTTGTATATTTTAAAATCTTCAATAATAGATGAGTATTTTTCCCTTTAGTGACAATTGTCACATAGATGTTAAAAGTTCAAATTTTTTATTAAGAAAAGTAAAGAAATAGCATTGACGTTATCTATATTTCTATATATAATTAAGAAGTTCTCAATTAGAGGCCCCTTGGTCAAGCGGTTAAGACACCGCCCTTTCACGGCGGTAACACGGGTTCGAGTCCCGTAGGGGTCACCATTTTTTATAAAAAACAATTAATATTTTCTTGACATAATATTAATAAATGTGTTATATTAAAAAGGTAGCCAAATTACTTAATATTAACGCGGGATGGAGCAGTTCGGTAGCTCGTCGGGCTCATAACCCGAAGGTCGGTGGTTCAAATCCGCCTCCCGCAATACTTTTTAAAGATGGTCCCGTGGTGTAGCGGTTAACATGCCTGCCTGTCACGCAGGAGATCGCGGGTTCGATTCCCGTCGGGACCGCCATTTTTATTTTGGCTCAGTAGCTCAGTCGGTAGAGCAAAGGACTGAAAATCCTTGTGTCGGCGGTTCGATTCCGTCCTGAGCCATACTTTTTAACAAGTATGGCGATTGTGGCGAAGTGGTTAACGCATCGGATTGTGGTTCCGACATTCGTGGGTTCGATTCCCATCAGTCGCCCCATTTAAATTTAATATTAAGCGGGTGTAGTTTAGTGGTAAAACCTCAGCCTTCCAAGCTGATGTTGTCGGTTCGATTCCGATCACCCGCTCCATTATTATTCCACAGTAGCTCAGTGGTAGAGCTATCGGCTGTTAACCGATCGGTCGTAGGTTCGAGTCCTACCTGTGGAGCCATATAGGCCCCTTGGTCAAGCGGTTAAGACACCGCCCTTTCACGGCGGTAACACGGGTTCGAGTCCCGTAGGGGTCATATAATCAGAGGTGAAATATCGCTTCTGATTTTTTTGTTTGTGGAGAGTTGTCCGAGCTGGCCGAAGGAGCACGCCTGGAAAGTGTGTAGGCGCCACAAGCGTCTCGAGGGTTCGAATCCCTCACTCTCCGTTTGTACCTTAATAATCAACTCATCCAAGACGTTGGTATTAAAGTGTTTTCTTGCACTAGGTAAGTAAACGTGAATGAGCAAGTGTCAAATAGGTGTTAAGAGATTAATCTCTTACACGTTGACCTTGCTCTTTTTTTATTGTCTTATTTTAAGCAATAAATTGTGGTAACAGTAGCTAAAGTATAGCTTGTTAAATTGGTGATTTATTAATATTTTTCGCAAATACGTCAATAGGACAGGAATTATATCAATTAGCTTTGTTTTTGTTAAAAATAATCACATTAGATATATTAGTCTAATTTGGTTTGTGGTTAATATTGGGAACATATTATTTCTAATACCATTAATAATGTTTTTGTTATTTTTTGTAATTTAATAAATAGGGAGATTCAAAGATAATTAGTATTTTTAAATAGTAAATTTTATCTAAAATAATTCATATAGTACAATTTACCTTATAATATTAATCACCTAAATAATAAGGTTTGTTAATAAAATTATATTAGAATTACAAACCTATATTTTATTATATGATTGTTCGAACTTATTGTTTCTTTTTTTAATTGTGTAGAACTGGAATATATGGTATTAATAAGATTAGAGTTTAAATAATACACTAAGATGATTCGTATATTTTATATACACTGGAGGAAGTAATGAAATTAGCGTGGTTAATTGATACAACAACTTATATTGATCAAAATATTGACGAGAAAGATTTATTTGTAGTTTCTTTATCAACAATTATAGAAGACAAACCATATAAAGATACAGAGTTTGAAAGTTCAAAATCATGTTTCGATATGTTAAAGGAAAATGGTAATGGAGCAAAAACGGCTCAACCTACACCTCAAGATTTTATTGAAACTTATCAGCAAATTGAAGATGAGGGATATACGCATGTTATTGCGATTCACCCTTCAAGTAGTTTATCGGGTACTTATGCTTCATCACTTTCAAATTCAAAAAATTTTCCTATGGAGATCCATGTTGTCGATAGCGGTACAGGGAGTTTTCCTCAGAAAGAATTAGTTGAATATGGGAGAAAGCTATATAATGAGAATAAATCATTTGATGAGATAGTGAAGAAGTTAGAAAGTGTAAAAGAAACAAGTGAATTATATTTATTACCAAGAAACCTACAGCAATTGAAAAATAGTGGTAGAGTATCTAATGGCAAATATTTATTGAGTAGCTTACTTCACATTAAACTTTTATTGAAATTAGAGCATGGAACGATAGATTTAGAACTTAAATCTAGAGGAATGAAGAAAATTGAAGCTTATTTAATTGCTCGTATGAAAGAGGCAATTGATAAGGGGATTACAAGTATTGGTGTACTACATGCTGGTAATGAAGAAGAGGCACATATTTGGAAAGAACGTATTTTAACATTGAATAGTAATATAAATGTATATGTTGAACCATTAGTACCTGTTGCTTCTGTTCATACTGGTTATGGAACGATTGGTATTGGTTGGATTAATACAACTGAATGAAATCGTTTTAAAAACTGAGAATCTATTTCTCAGTTTTTTTATTTATAAAAAATTTATAAAAAAAGCTTGTCATATGCTTATAAACGTACTAATATGGATAAATCTGATTAAAATAATAAGGTTAAAGGAGTTGTGTTTGATGAAGAAGTATCCTTTAGCGATATGGATATTAAGTCTTGGTGCGTTTGCAATAGGTATGACAGAGTTTGTAATCATGGGATTGCTACCAAATATTGCAAGAGACTTGAATGTAACTGTGTCTGATGCTGGGCAACTGATTACAGGTTATGCACTTAGTGTTGCCATTGGAGGACCGATTATAGTTCTTGCTACATATAAGCTACCAAGAAAAAATTTACTCGTTTTATTAATGGGAATCTTTATAGTAGGTAATGGAATAGGCGGAATAGCTCCAAACTATGAGTTATTA
The DNA here is from genome assembly GCF_022386375.1 of Mammaliicoccus sp. K-M42. NCBI lineage: Bacteria > Bacillati > Bacillota > Bacilli > Caryophanales > Staphylococcaceae > Mammaliicoccus > Mammaliicoccus sp. K-M42. The sequence goes on from NZ_JAJNIS010000028.1 coordinate 13,131, forward strand.
ATGTTAAGTAGAATTGTTGCGGCGCTAGCACATGGATCTTTCTTTGGTATAGGTTCTATTTTAGCAGCAAGCATGGTGCCACCTCATAAAAGAGCTAGTGCTATGGCGCTAATGTTTATGGGCTTAACAATGAGTAATATTATAGGCGTACCATTCGGGACTTTTGTTGGTCAAATATTTGGTTGGAAAATGACCTTTATAATTATAAGTATATTAGGTCTACTAACATTAATAGGAATTATTAAATATGTACCGAATCAAAAAGATACTCAACCTATTTCTATTAAAAATGAATTAAATGTATTAAAAGACGTTAAATTATGGTTAACTCTTGGTGTAACATTATTTGGGTTTAGTAGTGTATTTGCATATTTTACTTATATTTCTCAAATTTTAATTAATGTTTCACATATAGATGAGCGATGGATTTCATTTGTTCTTATAATATTTGGTGTAGGTGTCACTTTAGGTAATATAATTGGTGGTAAACTAGCAGATTGGAATTTAAATAGAGCACTAAACATTATTTTTATTGTTTTTCCTATTTATATTTTTATGATGTACTTTATTCAAAATTATAGCCTGTTAATGGTTGTTGGTATCTTTATATTTGGACTTATAGGATTTAGTATGAGTCCTTCTCTTCAATTTAAGAGTATGGTCATTTCAAAAGATGCGCCAATGTTAGCAAGTACAATGAATCAATCTGCATTTAATATTGGTAATGCACTAGGTGCTTTTATAGGTGGAATAGTAGTTAGCCAATTAGAAGTTAAAGATCTAGCATTAGTAGCACCATTTTTAACTATCATTGGACTAGTGTTCTTAATGTTAGAACGTATCGTTACAAAAAGAAGAATGCAACAAAATACTTCAGCATAACTAAGAACTAATAATATAAATCCCGACATAATTTAAACTTTGTCGGGATTTTATATTATGCATAAAGCATTTTTTATGTTCTATTATGAATTTATCGTTATAATAAATAATGATACAAGGAGGTCCAAATATGAAACATTGGATTGAACAACGCGTAATTGAATCACCAAATAAAGTAGCAATCAAACAAGATGATATTGAAATAACATATCAACAACTATTCAAAGAGTCAAAAGTATATGCGTCGTATTTAAAACAACTTAATTTAAATAGGGTGGCATTTTATATAAAGAATGATATCCATCATGTATCTTTGATTATTGGAGCTTGGCTAGCGAATGTTGAGATTGTGATGATTAACACTAAATTGACATCAAGAGAAATAGAACAACAATTAGATAGTGTTAATGTACAAACAGTATTGACTTATAATTCACTTGATATTAAACAAAAGAATATAAATATAAGTGACATAAATCATATAAATAAACATAATTTAGAATCTCAATTTAAAATGGATAATATTGCTACGATAATGTTTACGTCAGGGACAACTGGACCTGCTAAAGCTGTACCTCAAACTTTTTCGAATCATTATTATAGTGCTATTGGCTGTAAAGAAAGCCTTGGTTATGATTCATTAACGAAATGGCTATCAGTGCTACCTATTTATCATATATCTGGTTTAAGTGTGCTTATACGTAGTTTAATTGAAGGTTTCACAGTAGTATTAGAAGCTAAGTTTAATATTGACCGTGTTATGCATTTGATTAAGCATGAAGGTATTACACATATTTCACTCGTTCCTCAGACATTGCAATGGTTGATTAAAGAGGAATTAAAAGAACCCTATAATTTGGAGAAAATACTGTTAGGTGGAGCAAAATTATCAGAATCTATGATCAATAAATCACTTGAATACAATTTACCAATTTATAATTCATTTGGTATGACAGAAACATGTTCGCAGTTTGTAACTGCAAGTCCAGAAATGTTACGTGATGAACCAAGTACGGTTGGTAAAATACCTTCAAATGTAAAACTTAAAATTTTAAATAAGAATGCTGATGGGCACGGTGAGATAGCTGTTTCAGGTGGTAATGTTATGAATGGTTATTTAACAACTAATAGTAATACTACGACATTTATAGATGGATACTTCAAGACTGGTGATATTGGATCTATAGATGAAAATGGATACGTATATATTTATGATAGAAGAAAAGACTTAATTATTAGTGGAGGAGAAAATATATATCCTTTTGAAATAGAACATATCATGTTAAATCATCCGCAGATTAATACATGTGTTGCGGTTCCTGTTGAAGATGAAAAGTGGGGACAAGTACCTGCTTTAGTATATGAAGGTGAAAGTAAAATAGAAATTAATGAATTTAAGATTTTGTTGAATGAATATTTAGCCAAATATAAACACCCAAAATATTTTTATAAAATGGATGAAATACCAAGAACTTCAACCGGTAAACTTTCAAGGCATAAAGTGAAAGAGTGGATAACCCATGAGTAAAAATACGATGAATTTTTATTTATTTAAAGCTCCGTTCAGAGTATCTATCAAAACACCTTTAATTGAAATGGAAGAACGTGAAGTATTGATTGTTGAATGGGTTGATAGTAATGGACAGAAATACTATGGAGAGTGTAATGCCTTTAGCACGGATTGGTATCATTTTGAAACGATAGATTCTGTAAAAAAAGAATTAACTAATTGGTTTGAAAGACATGTTTATGATCAAATAAATAGTTATAAACTAAGTTGTCAATTAATAGATGAACTAAATGACTTTCCGAACGCTCGAACTGTAATGTCTATGATTTTTTATCAGAAGTTCCATGATTTATATGAATTTGATATAGCATATGGTGCTACTGTAAATCATGATATTGAAAAATACTTTAATCAATATCATGGTGAATTACCTTCAAGAATTAAAATAAAATGGCACAATGGAATTCGAAATGATATTGCATTTTTAGAACAATATTATCCTCAAATTAAAAGAGCTATTGATGCAAACGGAGTATTAGAAGAAAGTAATATTTCTTTATTAAACACATTTAAAGATCAAGACTTTATTTATATAGAGCAGCCATTTAGTCATTTTGATTTATATAAGGAATATCGTAAATCATTAACGTTACCTATATTTATTGATGAGTCAGCTTTGAATTTAGAACAAATTAATAAATTTAATAAATCTGAACTTATAGATGGGGTTGTTATTAAACCTTCCCGAATAGGAGGGATAGATAAATCTCTAGAAATAATCGATTATTGTAAAAAGAATAAATTGAAATTTGTAATAGGTGGTATGTATGAATTTGGTTTAAGTAGTTATTTCACCGCATATTTAGCTCAGCATAGTGATTATCCAAGTGATGTGACACCAAGTGATTATTATTTCATGGATGATATCGTTAAGGATAGTGCTGAAATAAAGAACAATAAAATTAAATATTTACCACCAAAAGTAGATACAGATAAACTTATAAAATAAAGAAGTGGGATCGTAATCTAATTTTAAAAAAGATTACGATCCCACTATGGTTGACTAAGGTTGAGACAATTAATGTGTATGGTCTTTTTTTGGTGGAACTGGATCATATCCTCCTGCATGGAATGGATGACATTTTAATATTCTTTTCGTACCTAACCATGTTCCTTTTAATGCACCATATTCAGAAATTGCTTCTACAGCATAATTAGAGCATGTTGGTTCAAATCTGCATGTAGGTGGAGTTAATGGTGATATATAGTTTTGGTATAGACGGATTAATTTAATGAATAACTTTTTCATATCAATTCTCCTATTTATAATTATTTTCTGTTAAATTTTTGTATGGTTTAACTTTAGTATTATTAAACTTATAAAATTGTGTTGTTTGTTTCATATGAATATTTATTGTTTCGTTCTTTATTTTTCCTGTAGCGACAATATTAAAAGTTAATTTTTTAGGTAATGTTTTGTCTTCTTGGAAAGTTAAATTGAATTTACCTTTTTTAATTTTTAAATCATTAATATTACTTAATGATTCTTGATCGATTAAAGGAGATTGGCTATATCCTAATTGATATAAATATTTCATTACGCTGTCAGTACCTTCATATGAAAGGGTATTGTCTTTAATCGTCACATCATCTTCAATCGGTTTTAATAAACTTTGGTTAAATGTAGTTAAATCAAACCAGTCTTGACCAATTTTTTGATAATAATCAATTTCAGCATTTTGTGCATGATAATTTAAGTATTTAGTCTTTGGTGAAGATTTGATTTCATTTGAATCTATAAAGATACTTTTGTCACGTGTTTTGAATTCCTTAGTATTACTAGATTGTTCTACATTAAATGAAAGTTTATCGTGATGATTTGTACGGCCATATGAATTTTGTTTTAACTTTGTCTTTCTATCTTGAAAATCTACAGTTGTTTCATTTTTAGATTTTATAGAATGGGTATCGACATCTTTAATGTTTTTTTGAAATGCTTCAATAGCTTCACTGCTATTTTTAAAATTATTTTGACCTTGTTGACTACAACTTGCTAGAATAAGAGTAATTGTTAATATCAAGGACGTTAAGGTTAATTTTTTCAATATTTTCTACCTTCCTAATAAAATATATATACAGTTTATCACAATCGAAGAAAGAGGTCGTGTTTCATGCGCTATAAAGATCCATATGGACTAAACGTAGATTTAGAATATAAAGAAGCGAACGATATACAAAAAGCTAAACATGTACTTGGAATTCCTATATACAAGAATAATTATATTATGACTCATCATAAAATCAGAGGAATAGAATTTCCTGGTGGAAAAGTGGAGCAAAATGAAACAAATAAAGAAGCAATAGTAAGAGAATTATATGAAGAAACAGGTGCAATCCCTAAAGAAGTAACGTTTATTGCTTCATATACAGTGCATGATGAGAAACCATTCGATAAAGACGTATATTTTATTAAAGTTGATTCGATGGAGGTAAAAAGTGAGTATTTTGAAACATATGGCCCGATTATTGTTCAAAATATAGATGATGTACCTGAACAAAAAAAGAGTTTTTTATTAAAAGATAAAGCGATATTAAAGTGTGTTGAAAGGGTGTATAAACTTGGATTTCTTCAGTAGAAAAAGAATGCCTGTTTTCCTTTTAGATCACGTGACAGAAGAAGTGATTTATATTGTAGATCGACTTAAAGTTAGAGGGTTGCTAATGACACCTCATAAAAACGTTGAAAGAATCGTTGTTTATTTACGAGGTGGTAAAGGACAAGTTGGTAGAGTAAGGCCAGCAAGAATGTCTCAATTTAAAAATAAAAATACATTAGTATTCGCTCCTTATTATCGAGGAAGTAACGGAAGCGAAGGAAGAGATCATTTTTGTGGAGACGATTTAAATGATGTAATTGTTGGTATCAATATATTAAAAGAAAAATACCCGCAAATACCTGTTCATATTATAGGTTTTTCTAGAGGCGGTATACAAGGCTTACTTACGTATCAAACAGTTAAAGCAACAAGTTATATAATTTGGGGCGGAGTAACTGATTTACTTATGATGTATGAAGAGAGAATTGATTTACGAGGAATGTTAAAAAGGATGGTTGGACATCCTAAAAAGCAATATGAAGAATATGAACGTAGAAATGCTTTGAAAAACATTAATCAAGATAGCCCGCCAATTTTAATTGTTCATGGTGATAAAGATAAACAAGTTAATATCAATATGGCGTACCATTTAGAAGAACATTTAAAAGAACATAATGTAGAATATAGCACGATTTATGAACAAGGAGAAGGGCATGTATTTAGACCTGAAAAAGAAAAACAGACACTCATTCAAATTCATAATTGGATGGATAAATGTGAAAACAAAAACCCTTAAAGTTGAATTTCAGTTCAACTTTAAGGGTTTTTTTATACATGGGGTTAATTTTAACGATTAAAAGTAAATCCGCCTTCTGCTTGAATGTGTTCTGAAGTTTCTCCAAATTTACAGAAGTTTTCTTTGAAATCTGAAGCAAGTTGTTTAGCTTTTTCATCATATGCTTCTGCTGATACCCATGTATTACGTGGGTATAATATTTCTGATGGTACTCCTGAAACGTGTTTAGGAATATTTAGACCAAAAATATCATCTTTAACAAATTCAGAATTTTTGATTTCTCCACTTATTGCACGACGAATCATTGAGCGTGTATGTTTTAAGTCCATTCTAGAACCTACACCATACTCTCCACCAGTCCAGCCAGTGTTCACTAAGTAAACATCTACATCATGTTCGTCAATTAATTTACCAAGTAATTCTGCATATTCTGTCGCATGTAATGGTAAGAATGGAGAGCCGAAACAAGTTGAGAATACAGGTTGTGGACTCGTTACGCCTCTTTCTGTTCCTGCTAATTTAGATGTAAATCCACTTAAGAAGTGATACATCGCTTGTGATTTATCTAATTTTGAAATTGGAGGTAATACACCAAATGCATCTGCTGTTAAGAAGATGATTGTATTTGGATGACCTGCAATTGATGGTGTTACAATATTATCTATAAAATCGATAGGGTATGCTGCTCTAGTATTTTCAGTTAATGAAGTGTCGTTGTAATCAACTGATCCACAAGATTTAACACCTACATTTTCTAATACTGTACCATATCGAATTGCATCATAAATTTGTGGTTCTTTTTCTCGACTAAGGCTTACTGTTTTAGCGTAACAGCCTCCTTCGATATTGAAGACTCCATTCTCATTCCAACCGTGTTCGTCGTCTCCGATAAGTTTTCTATTTGGATCAGCAGATAAAGTTGTTTTACCTGTTCCAGATAGACCGAAGAATAAAGCGACATCTTTGTTATAACCAACATTAGCTGAGCAATGCATGCTCATAATGCCTTTTTTAGGTAACAAGTAGTTCATAACTGAGAATATACCTTTTTTCATTTCACCAGCATATTCAGTACCACCAATTAATATAACGCGATGTTTGAATGAAGTGATAATAAATGTTTCAGAGTTTGTGCCGTCCTTTTCTGGATTTGCTTTAAATCCAGGTGCACTGATAACAGTAAAGTTAGGATTAATATTAAGTGCATCTTCTTTAGTTTCAGGACGTATAAACATATTTTGAGCAAATAGATTATGCCAAGGTAACTCATTAATCACACGTAAATCTAAGCGTGATGATTCATCTGCACCAGCATATCCATTGAAGACATAAAGTTGTGATTTTTGGTTTAAATAGTCAATAACTTGATCATATAAATTTAAGAAGCTATTTTCTGAGATAGGTTGATTGATTGTTCCCCAATCAATATCTTGTTCTGTATCTGCTTCTTTTACAATAAATTTATCTTTAGGTGAACGTCCGGTATATTTCCCTGTTTCCATTCTAATAGCACCAGATTCAGTTAATACCCCTTCACCAGATTCTAGAATATGACTATATAATTCAGTTCTAGAGAGTTGTTTGTGTGTAGTTTCCTTATTAAGAAGGTTAGAAAGTTCGATTGATTCTGTAATTGACTGTATTGCCATAAATGACGACCCCCATGTCTTATATTAGTGTTGTAAGCATTTTCATGGAATTAGTATAACACATTAAAATATATAGTCTATACTAATAGGAAAATTTATTTTAAAAATTTATGACAATTGAATTATATTTCGTTGCATTGACATAATCAGAAAACTCTAGTATTATCGTCTTTGACGGATTCTCTTATCCTGAGTGGTGGAGGGACATGGACCCAATGAAACCCAGCAACCTCTTTCTATTTGAAAGAAAGGTGCCAAACCGTTTGCAGACCAATATTGTCTGAACGATAAGAGCGAATGGACGAGTGTGCCTTCTCTCTATTTTTATTGAGAGAGGGCACTTTTTATTTGCGCAGAGAAAGAGACCGTACAACATTATTTAAAGGAGATTTTTTATGTTAAAGAATAGAAGACTCTTCACATCTGAATCAGTAACAGAAGGGCATCCAGATAAGATTGCGGATCAAATTTCTGACGCAATTTTGGACGAATTATTAAAAGGTGACCCTAAAGCTAGAGTCGCTTGCGAAACAACAGTAACAACAGGTATGGCTTTAATTGCAGGTGAAATTTCAACTTCAACATATGTTGATATACCTAAAGTAGTAAGACAAACTGTAAAAGATATAGGATATACGAGAGCAAAATATGGCTATGATTTTCAAACAATGGCAATTTTAACTGCAATTGATGAACAATCTCCAGATATAGCGCAAGGTGTAGATTGTGCGTTAGAAGATAGAGATGACTTAACAGATAGAGAAATTGAGTCTATTGGTGCAGGAGACCAAGGGCTTATGTTCGGATATGCAACAAATGAAACAGAAACTTATATGCCGTTACCAGGTTATTTAGCACATCAATTAGCTAAACGATTAACAGATGTTCGTAAAGAAGGCACTTTAGATTATTTACGTCCAGATGGTAAGACACAAGTAACAGTTGAATATGACGAGAATGATAAACCTGTAAGAGTTGATACAATTGTTATTTCTTCACAACATCATGAAAAAATTGAACTAGAAAAAATACAACAAGATATTAAAGATCATGTTATTTACCCAATCGTTCCTAAAGAATTATTAGATGATGAAACTAAATTCTTTATTAATCCAACAGGTAGATTTGTAATTGGTGGACCACAAGGTGATGCAGGATTAACTGGAAGAAAAATTATCGTAGATACATACGGTGGTTATGCTAGACATGGCGGTGGATGTTTCAGTGGGAAAGATCCAACTAAAGTGGATAGATCAGGAGCTTATGCAGCGCGTTATGTAGCTAAAAATATTGTCGCTAGTGGACTTGCAGACAAATGTGAAGTTCAGTTAGCATATGCAATAGGTGTGGCTCAGCCAGTTTCAATATCAATAGAAACATTTGGAACTGGTAAAGTTGAAGAAACAACTTTAGTAGAAAAAATTAGAGAAGTATTTGACTTAAGACCTGCAGGCATTATACAAATGCTGAATTTAAGACAACCTATTTATAAAAAAACTGCAGCATATGGACATTTTGGAAGAACAGATGTTCAATTACCTTGGGAAGAATTAGATAAAGTAGACTTATTAAAAGATTTACTTAAATAAACTAAAAAGCACTGTATAAAAAATCACCTTTTTATGCAGTGCTTTTTTAATTTCTGCAAACATTGGACTTTGCTTATAGGTTTTGTACATGTTATTTAAAGTGTTTTTATTGGAAATTAAATTAATTTACTATTAAAGTGAGGAATAACTATTCAAATGTACGAAGTATTAAAAAATATAATGGGATAATTAATATATTTTATGATAAATACTGAATTAATTTGAATTTTTTACTATAATAGAAGTAATACTTATGAAAGGGAGCGATCTGCAATTATGAGTCAATTAGAACCGATTCATTATGGATTAATCGCAGCAGTTGTTATTGCGATATTATTTATTATATTATTCTTTGTTTCGTTAAAACAAAAGAAAAAATCTTTGACTAAGATTCAAGAATCTCATAAACAACAAAACGAGTCGCTAAAATCTGAGCACAAAGAGAAGTTAGATCATGAAAGAGTAGAGAATAAAAAGGTTCTAACTAAACAAAAAGAATCACATCAACAAGAAATTTCACAAAAAGAAAGAGAAATTGACTCATTAAAGTTATTTTCCAAGAATGAAGGGGAATATATAACTGATAGACATTTATTAGAATTAAGAGATCAACTTGTAAATGAACGTAGAATTAGACCTGAAGATATGCATATAATGGCTAATATATTTTTACCTAAAGATCCTTTAGGCAAAGTAAGACAAATAGACCATTTAGTATTAACTAGAACAGGCATTTATGTTATTGACTCAAATTTAGTAAGTGGTCACATCTATCACGGTATTACAGAACAGCAGTTTAATGATTTTCCAGTATTAGGACAAGTTTTTGGAACTTTGGATTTAAATCCAAATAAAGAACAAACTTTATTACTAGAAAAACAATCAAATAATAAAACTGCAGCATTTCATTCATATACTGATGAAGTTAAAGAAGTTGATGGTACAACAGAAGAATTACAACGACAACTGGAACTTAAATATACACCAACACCAATCATATACTTCCATCCTAATGAAGTGAGTGAAGCTACTATAAGTAATTACTCACAAGATCCTAACATTAAAGTGTTAGTAGGAGAAAAACAACTACAACATTTCTTTAATAAATTTGTCTTCCATGGTAGATTCCAATATAGTGTGGAAGACCTTGAAAGAATTATGGATGAAATTGAAAAGTTTAATCCTTAGAAACAAAGCGCTGCATATTATGTAGCGCTATTTTTATATAAAAAAGGTGGAATATAAAATGGGAAATGAAGAATTTGATGTTAAGAATCCGGCAACTGGTGAAGTGATTGAAACGTTAAAAAATAATAGTGAAGATGAAATTAATGAAAAAATTAAACGTTCACATGAAGCATTCCAAGATTATAAGAAGAAACCTGCCCACGATAGAAGTGCTTTATTGTATAAATGGTATGAATTGATTTTAAAAAACATAGATGAAATTGCTTTAACTATGACTAAGGAAAGTGGAAAGCCTTTAAAAGAGTCTAAAGGTGAGGTTAAATATGCGACTGATTATATTTTATGGTTTGCTGAAGAAGCAAAACGTACTTATGGTAGAACAATACCAGAACATGTAGATAATAAGAGATTAATTGTAACGAGAGCGCCTGTTGGAGTCGTCGCTAGTATAACTCCTTGGAATTTCCCAGCAGCAATGATGACTAGAAAGGCAGCTCCGGCATTAGCAGCAGGATGTACATTTATATGTAAACCTGCACAGGATACGCCACTTACGACTATGAAATTAGTTGATTTAGCTCATGAAGCTGGTTTTGAAAAAGATGTTATTCAATATGTAAATGGAACAGGTAAAGATATAGGGAAAATATTTACTAAGCATCCATTGATTTCAAAAATAACATACACTGGATCTACACCAGTTGGTAAGCAATTAATGGAACAATCGAGTTCTACACTTAAAAAAGTGACTTTAGAACTAGGAGGTCACGCGCCACTTATAGTCCATGAAGATGCTGACATTGATAAAGCAGTTAAAGGAACAATTGCTTCAAAATTTAGAAATGCGGGTCAAACTTGTGTCTGTGCAAATAGAATTTATGTTCATGAATCCATTAAAGATTCATTTGAAGAGTCATTAAGATCAGAAGTAAGTAAATTAAAAGTAGGTAATGGCCAAGATGAATCTACAGATATTGGACCGGTTATTAATGCAGATGGATTTGAAAAAATAAAATCTCATATAGACGATGCAACAAGTAAAGGTGCACGAATCGTAACAGGAGGAGATAGCTATAGAGATGGTGGTTATTATATAACACCTACAGTACTTGCAGATGTAACTGACGATATGCAAATTATGGTTGAGGAAACATTTGGACCGGTAGCACCAATTACAACATATAAAGAAATTGATGAAGTTATTCAAAAAGCTAACGATACGCCATTTGGACTTGCAGCATATTTCTTTACAGAGAACTATAGTATTGGTATACAATTGTATGAGAACTTAGATTATGGTGTAATTGGATGGAATGATGGTGGCCCAAGTGCTGCTCATATACCATTCGGAGGCATGAAAGAAAGTGGCTTTGGACGAGAAGGCGGTTCTGAAGGTATAGAACCTTACCTTGAGACTAAAGTCGTTTCAATATTAATCTAAGTATTTAAGGAAACCAGGAGGCAATATAATGACACAGAAATTAGTTGAGTTTTATAACGGTAATAGTATACCAGCGCTAGGATTAGGTACATTTAGAGTGGAAAATAATGATGAATGTCGAGAAGCTGTTAAACATGCAATAATTAGTGGCTATAAACATATTGATACTGCACAAACTTATCAAAACGAAGAAAAAGTAGGTCAAGGTATTAAAGAAGGTTTAGAGGAAGCTGGATTAAACAGAGAAGATTTGTTTATCACAACTAAACTTTGGATGTCAGATTATGGTAGAGAAAATGTACAATCAGCATATGAAGCTTCATTAAAGAGATTAGGTTTAGATTATGTTGATTTATATTTAATCCATTGGCCAGGTCAAGATAAAGCTTTGATTTCTGAAACATGGAAAGCCATGGAAGATCTATATAATGAAGGGAAAATTAAAAATATAGGTGTAAGTAATTTCCATGTCAATCATTTAGAAGAATTGTTGCAAGAAGCTTCTATAAAACCAGTGATTAATCAAATCGAATGTCACCCTTATTTAATTCAAAAAGATTTGAGAACATACTTAGAAGCTCAAAAAATTGTTGCACAATCATGGTCTCCATTAATGAATGGGCAAATATTAGAAGATGAAGTTGTTAAAGAAATAGCAAATGAATTAGGTAAAACACCTGCACAAGTCATTATAAGATGGAATATTGATGAGAATATTGTTGTTATACCAAAATCAGTGACACCATCTCGAATAGAAGAAAATTTAAATGTATTTGATTTTGAATTATCAGATAGCCAATTATCAAGATTAAATGCTTTAAATAAAGATGAAAGAATTGGTCCAGACCCAGAATCTTTCACAGGTAAATAAAATAAATCAGAGCTTAGGATATAGTTGTCCTAGAAAATTTTATAAGAGCAGAAATTCAATTTTAATAATGAATTTCTGCTCTTATTTTTTATGAAAATCATATTGGGAAATTTAGACTTTGTTGATATTTATTTATGCGCATGCTTACACTTCTTTCGACTTGTGTGACTATGGATATCCTTGCTAACACTTCTACTGACTTGTGTTAACATAGGTATCCTTATTTCCACGTCTTTCCACTTATGTGAATATGGATACCCTTAGTTACACTTCTTTCGACTTGTGTGACTATGGACATCTTTGCTAACACTGGTATGTCAACAAAAACTTAGACAGAATTCATAAGTTTATAAGAGGTTGGCGTTTGATAATTTAATCCTGCATGTATTCTTTCATTGTT
>NZ_JAJNIS010000029.1:0-25391 GCF_022386375.1 Mammaliicoccus sp. K-M42
TAACAATGAAAGAATACATGCAGGATTAAATTATCAAACGCCAACCTCTTATAAACTTATGAATTCTGTCTAAGTTTTTGTTGACATACCACACTTCTCTCCAGTTTTGTCACTATAGCTGCCCTTGTTTACACTTCTCTTCAGTTTTGTCACTACAGCTGCCCTTGTTTACACTTCTCTTCAGTTTTGTCACTATAGCTATCCATATTTACACTTCTCTTCAGTTTTGTCACTACACCTATCCATATTTACTCTACTTACATGTTGTGTGAATAAAAAAGTCCTACAAAAATTATACTAATACTCTAAAACATAAAAAACCTGTCAACAAAGTTCGACTTTGTTGGCAGGTTTTGACTATATTTCTCTAGAAAGATTTTTTTAGATGAATTATAAATGCTGGTGTTACAAACAATAATAGTAAAAATGAAATTGGTGTTATGAATACTGAGAACTGTGATGTTTGAATTGCTGAGACAAAGAATGTCGTTGCAATTTCAAAGAACAGTGCTGATATAACGAATAGTTTCCCAAAATTATTTTTATTTTTATAGTTTGTCGTGTAATTAAAGTATGCATATAAAATGATAAGCAACAACATTATAAATAATGTTAACCATTCAAACACATATTGAGTTTGTGATAATTTCCATTCTCCTGATAAGAATAAGCCATTACGATTGTTAAACTCAATAAAAGTAAATAAGAATAAAATTGCTGTACAAATCCATTCTATATAACTTTTCTTTAACCATTTAGGTCTTCTCATCCATTTCGGAATATCATCATCTTCAATTTTTATAATTTCTTTCCATTTTTCACTACGTTTTTTTCTTTTAGCAATTGCTTCTTCAGAGTTAAACTTTTCTAAAGTTGTTTGCTTCAGGCTTTGTGATTTTTCATAAAAACTTTCAGATATGCTAAATATTTTACTTGTTAATAAATTATTATTTGCTCTTGAGTGTTTTTCATCATTAACCATTTCAATATCTTTATCACTTACTGGTAAAGATCTTCTTAAATATAAACTAATCCATACGGACATTTGACTAAAGCACCATAATAATACAAAGAATAAATTAACGCTCATTACATCGATAGGCTTTACATTTTCCGCATCAATGTTATGGTTCATTGCAAATTGAGAAATGAAATAACATATACCATAAGAAATGATAATCCATAAATAATGCTGTTTCCGTTTCATCGGATTAAGCTCATTTTTATAAACAACATATCCAATGTGAATACTGAATGGGATAATAAATAAGAATGATGCAAAACTATAAACTTGGAACATCGTCATCATCATGACAATCATTAATATTATCGTCAAGCCGATATAAAATATAGAAATGTCATAATCATAATTCGTTGTTCTTCTTAAAGTACGTCCAATCAGTAAAATAAATATACCAAATAGTAAAATTATTATTGCTGCTATTACAGGAAAACCACCAATATAATGGTGCAATATTCTAACCAACTCATCAAAAAAAGCTACAAAAAAGTCCCAAATATTTCTTATATGGATATCATTTGATTCCTTGATATTATAATCTTTAATACGTGGTGCATTAAATAATATAAGTAATCCGGTAATTAAAATGAATATTCCTATAATACGACTAAAATGAACTTCCCAGCTTTTTTTCTTTATAGACATGTTCTTCACCTCATTGAACATTATAATTGTTTCATTTTCAAATGTCTTTAATTAAATTGAAAATCAGTCCCAAGTAGTACATTAAGTTTAAAACTCATATGTTGTTGGGTATATAATAATATCATACATTTTAAAGGAGTGTTATTTATGACACATAACGATAAACATAAAGACGAAGCAGAAAAAGCTAAGAAACAAGAACAAGAAAATAAGAAAGACGATAAAAATGGACAAGACGAAACAAAAGATAATATTCAAGATACATTTGAATAAACAACTTTCGTAGTTCTAATAAATACCCTATGGAAACATTCTATCTTTTCATAGGGGGTTTTTTTGTTCATTATAGCCTATTGACAAAATGCATGATAAGACTTATCGTAGTGATAACAATTTAATAAATGCACTAGGGGTGTTTTAAACTGAGACAGACATGAGAAGGTCTGAACCCTTTGTACCTGATCTAGATGATACTAGCGTAGGAAAGTGTTCGTAAATCATATAATAATATTCATTTATAAATGATAACAATATTTTTGTGCGCTTCTATTTAGATATAGGAGTGCACATTTTTTTATAAAAAAGGAGATAATTAGCATGTCAAAGAGATTAACTTTATCTGATATTTTGGTCACAGTTTTAATTGGTGCTTTATTTGCAATCATTTATAAATTTTTATGGATTCCATATGAAATATTAAAACCTTTAGGATTACATTTAGAACAATCCGTATATGGTTTTTGGTTTATAGCAGCAATTATAGCGTATTTAATTATTCAAAAACCAGGTGTGGCTTTACTTGCAGAATTTGCTGCTGGTGCTGGCGAAACAATTGTAATGGGACAATTTGATATACCTACTTTTGTTTATGCATTACTTCAAGGTTTAGCTTGTGAAATTGTATTTTTAGTAGTTCGTTATAAATATAGAAAATTATCAGTTGCTATTGTTGCCGGAATGTTGGCAGGTATTATTACGTTACCGATTGATTGGTTTTATAATTATTTAAGTGATGTTGCATTATGGAATGTAATTTTGATGTTCACAATTAGAATTTTAAGTGGTGCTATTGTAGGCGGCGCTTTAGGATATGCAATTGTAAGAGCGCTTGATCAGACTGGCGTCACTAAACTATTTAGACCTGCATCTAAAAAAGACTATGACTTACTATAGGAGTTAACCAATTGTTATCACTAAAAAATTTAAGACTTAAATACCCAGACGATGAACGCATTATATTTAAAAATTTAGATATTCAAATTAATGATAAAGAGAAAGTACTGTTATTAGGACCAAGTGGTTCAGGAAAAAGTACATTACTAAATGTATTAAACGGCATTATACCTAGGTCATTGGATATTCCAATGAAACTTGATTCTATAACTATCGACACACTTCCAGGAGTTGTTTTTCAAGATCCTGATACACAATTTTGTATGCCTGAGATTAAAGAAGAATTAGCTTTCGTACTTGAAAATATGAATGTAGATCCAAAAGAGATGGATGGAATGATTAATGAAGCAATGAATAAAGTGAATTTAAATGCTGATGCCTCGTTAAAAATCAACCGTTTAAGTGGTGGTATGAAACAAAAATTAGCTATTGCTTCTATATTATTACAAAATTCTCAAACATTATTTCTAGATGAACCGACAGCTATGCTCGATCATCAGTCAACAACGCAACTTTGGGACTTAATAATGCAACATTGGAAAGATCAAACTGTTGTAATTGTAGAACATAAAGTTGATTATATTTGGAATTTTGTCGATAGAGTGATTGTTATGAATGAACAAGGACAAATCACACACGATAGTACTCCATCTGATATATTGGAAAATCATATAGATATTTTAAATCAGTATGGTGTATGGCATCCACTTTCTTGGAATTATGCACCTCAATTAAAAAATAAATCTTCCGCACAAGAAACTTTATTAAAAATTAAAGATTTAGATATTTTAAGAAGTAACAGAAAACTTTTTACAATAGATAACTTAACTATTAATAGTGGTGAATGGATTGGGCTTACAGGACAAAACGGTTCTGGTAAGACTTCATTCTTAGAAAGTATAATGCAACTTATAAAATATAATGGACAAGTTAAATATAAGAATAAACAATTAAAAAAAGTTAAAGATGCATCTAAACATATGTACTTTGTCTATCAAAACCCAGAATTGCAGTTTATAGAAATATCTGTCTTTAATGAAATATTTATCAATTTTGCTTTTCAAGACAAAGAAACCGCAATTGAAAAAACTAATGAAATGTTAAATCTTTTAAACTTGTATCATGTTAAAGACCAACATCCTTTTGAACTATCTATTGGCCAAAAGAAACGTTTAAGTGTAGCAACAGCATTAAGTACTAATTCAGAAATTATTTTATTAGACGAACCAACATTTGGTTTGGATAGTCATAATACTTTTGAACTTATCAAGTTATTTCATGAAAGAGTTCGCAAAGGACAAACTATATTAATGATCACGCATGAAAATGAAATAATAGAAAGATATGCTACAAGAACATTAGTCATTAACAATCATCAATTAGACGTTAACGGTGGTGAATCACATGTTAACTAATTGGAAAAAATATTCTACTTTTATAGATGATGTAAATATTTTAACCAAACTTTTATTAGGTATAGTATTATTTTTCTTTGCTATATTTATTCATGATTTTGATTTCATGATTTATTTAACCCTTATAATGTTTATTTATTTAATTATAATGAGTGGTGTTAAATGGTTACCCCTTCTCATTATAATTATGATTACATTATTCTTTGGATTTACTTCTTCTTTGTTTATGATTTTTTATGGTGAAGGAGATAATACTATATTTCAGTTAGGGATCATTCATATAACAAATGAGAGTTTACTAAGAGGTTTACATGTAACAATGCGTACACTCGTCATTTCATTTTATGGGATGGTCATTCCTTTTACTTCTCAAATTATTTTCGTATTTTACAGTTTCATGCAACATTTAAAGTTAAAACCTAAAATTGCTTATGCTTTTATGGCTTCAATTAGATTGATACCAATTATGTTTAGTTCATTTATGCAATTAAGACAAGCTTTAAAAATGAGGTATTCAGTTATAGACAAAAGTAATCGTAAAGGATTGAAATGGGTAAATCATTTGCTTATACCTACTTTAAGTCAAAGCATTAGAAAGTCTCATAGATTAGCTGTGGCAATGGAAGCGAAAGGATTTACGAATCAAAAAAGAACTTACTATTATAAAGTACCTATTACAATGAAAGATTTATATTTTGTTCTAATGACGATTTTGCTTGTAGTTGTTGCGTACTTATTAAGTATTTATATACCCATAACAAGCATTTCTGATATTAGATAACATTGCGTTATATTTGACCATACCTTTCCCAAAAGAATGAAGTATAACGCAATGTAAAAATGCTTAGGACATAAATCCTAACTCAAAATAAATAAGCATATCACTTAACCGATTTTTAAAGTTTACAGTGATATGCTTATTTTTTATATAGAAAAAAGGTAGCTCTATATGCAACTACAGACTGTGGTCAAACTGAACTTTAATTAATATTTGGCATTTTTTAGCGCTGACTCCTGCGGGAAAAGCATGATTCGAAGACTACAGGCTGAGAACATGCCCGCGGAAAGCATGCGCATAAAAAAATGCCAACAAAGTCTATAGTTGCCACAATGATTTTCATAAAAAATAAGAGCAGAAATTCAATTTTAATAATGAATTTCTGCTCTTTTTAAATTTCTAAGACATTTATGTCCAAGTTATTTACTTATTAGCTTTTATAGCTTTATGTGCGATGTCTTTTCTATAAAACAACTGATTACTTTTAATTTTACTAACTTGGTTATAAGCATCTTGTTGAGCTGATTCTATATCATCACCCATACCGATAGCTATCATAACTCGACCACCATTGTTCTCATATTGCCCTTTGTCATTCTTTTTCAAAGCACTAACAAAATATTGATTTAAGTCTTCAAGTCCTTCAACTAAATGACCTTTGTCATAGGATCCTGGATAACCTTTAGAGGCAAGTACAACACCCACTATACTTTCATCTTTCCACTCAAGCGTGATAGGTTCTTTTTTATAAACTTTTTCTAAAATTTCTATAAAATCAGAGTCCAATCTAGTTAGGAGTACTTGTGCTTCTGGATCACCAAATCTTGCATTAAATTCTATTACTTTTGGACCATCTTCAGTCAATATAGCACCTATATAGATTAATCCGAAATAGTTGATTCCTTCGCTTACTAAAGCGTCTGCAATAGGTTGTGCTATTTTTTCGTTAGTTTCTTTTAAGATGTCGTCAGATATATGAGGAACTGGGCAATATGCTCCCATACCACCTGTATTTGGGCCTATGTCACCATCATATGCACGTTTATGATCTTGAGCGATACAATCGAATGGAACTGCAAACTCATTATTCACAAACGTCATAACTGAATATTCTTCACCATCAAGAAATTCTTCAAAAACAACTTTTTCATTTTGAGTTTGATATAAAGTCTCAACACCTTCTCTAGCCTCATCACGTGTTAATGCAACAATTACCCCTTTTCCAGCAGCTAATCCATCTTTTTTAAGCACTATTGGAATTTTACATTGTTCAACATATTTTTTTGCTTTATCTTTATCCGTAATAGTTTGATATTCAGCGGTTGGAATATTATATTTTTCCATGATTTTTTTTGCAAATTCTTTTGAACCTTCTAATTGAGCAGCTTGTTTATTAGGTCCAAACACTTTAGCATTGGTCTGTTCTAATTCATCTGTTAACCCATCAATTAATGGTTGTTCTGGTCCAATAATTACCCATTCAATTTCATGCTTTACAACAAAATCTCTAATTAATTTATGATCTGTTTCATCTATATCTGAAACTATTGTAGCTACTTCAGTCATCGCATCGTTTCCTGGAATAACAAATACTTTATCAACTAACTCTGAAGTACTACATTTTTTAGCTAATACATGCTCTCTTCCACCCGATCCTATAACAAGTACTTTCATATTGACCTCCTAATGTTTAAAGTGTCTCATACCAGTAAATACCATACTGATTCCATATTTATTAGCCATATCAATTGAATCTTGGTCTTTAATTGAGCCTCCAGGTTGAATGATTGTCTTAATTCCAGCTTTTGCAGCTGTTTCAACTGAATCTCCCATTGGGAAAAATCCATCAGACGCTAAAGCAACATTGTCATTCATTTCGATTGCTCTATCAATTGCTATTTTTGCAGAACCTACTCTATTCATTTGACCCGCTCCTACACCGACAGTTTGGTGGTCGTTTGCAAGTACAATTGCATTACTTTTTACTGAACGTACAACTTTCCATGATAATTCTAAAGCTTTCCATTGCGCTTCTGTAGGTTCAACATCAGTTACAACTTTCATCTCATCTCTAGATATAACAGCATTGTCTTTATCTTGTACTAAGTAACCGCCAGATACAGAAACAAATTCTTGTTCATCTTTTGTTTCTGTCATATTAATTTCTAACAATCTAATATTTTTCTTTTTAGTCAATACTTCCAAAGCTTCTTTTTCAAAGCTTGGTGCAATTACAACTTCTAAGAAAATTGAATGTAATAATTCCGCTAGTTTTTTAGTAACTGGTCTGTTTAATGCAACAATTCCACCGAATATAGATTGAGAATCCGCTTCATATGCGTAATCATAAGCTTCTTCGATTGTTTCTCCTACACCTACTCCACATGGATTCATGTGTTTAACAGCTACTGCAGCTGGTTGTTCGAATTTTTTAATAAGTGATAAAGTTGCATCAGCATCTTTAATATTGTTAAAGCTTAATGCTTTACCGTGTAATTGTTTAGCACCAGCTAATGTGTTTGTTTCGTTTGACGTTTTTACAAATGTCGCACTTTGTTGAGGATTCTCACCATATCTTAATTGTTCAGATTCATTTGCGAAAAACTCAACAATTGTTTTGTCATAATCATTTGTATGTTTAAATACTTTAACCATTAAAGATTTGCGATATGTTTCATCAAGTTTATTATTTTCAATACGATCAATGACTTCGTTATAATCTTCCGGGTCAACTACTGTAGTTACAAATTTAAAGTTCTTTGCAGCAGCTCTTAACATTGTTGGTCCGCCAATATCTATGTTTTCAATCGCTTCATCTTCGGTGACATTGTCTTTTTTGATTGTTTCTTTAAATGGATATAAGTTTACAACAACTAGATCAATTAAATCGATATCTTGTTCTTTCAATGCTGATAAATGTTCAGGTATAGAACGATTTGCAAGAATCCCACCATGTACACCTGGATGTAAAGTTTTTACTCTTCCATCCATTATTTCAGGAAAATGTGTTAAATCAGAAACGGAATAAACTTCAACTTTCGCATCTTCTAGTGCTTTTTTAGTGCCACCTGTTGAATATATTTTATAACCATTTTCTATAAGTTTACTTGCAAATTCCACTATATTTGTTTTATCTGAAACACTTAATATTGCATTCTTCATTTTGTAAAGACTCCTTTATTGAATGATTTCTTTTATGACACGTGGGTATAATTCGTATTCCAAGTTTTGTATTCTTAATTGCAATGTTTCTCTTGTATCGTCTGGATATACAGAACAACTTAATTGATCAATTATTTTACCAGTATCCATACCACTATCAACATAATGTACAGTTGCACCTGTGACACGCACACCATAATCAAGTGCTTGTCCAACAGCATCTTTACCAGGAAAACTCGGTAAAATAGAAGGATGAATATTCAACATTTTACCTTCATATTGTTTCAATAGTGTTGGTCCTACAATTCTCATATAACCTGCTAAAATAACCCAGCTCACTCTATCTTGTGATAATTTCGTTAACAGTGCTTCTTCATATTCTTTTTTATCGTCATAAGTTTTTGGATCAATAATATATACTGGTAAATTAAACCGTCTTGCTCTTTCAATACAAAAAGCATTCGGATTATCTGTATATAAAGCAGTAACCTCAATATGGTTTAAATATCCTGCTTCAATGTTTTCCATAATTTTTTCGAAGTTTGAACCATTTCCTGAAGCAAATACTGCAATTTTAATCATGATTGAACCCCCGATATATTGACCTCTCCAGTTCCATTTGTAATTCCACCAATAACGAAAGCTTCTTCATTATGTTGTTTTAAAATATTCAATGTTTCTTCTTGGTCTTCTTTATTAACAATTAGAACAAATCCAATACCCATATTAAATACATTATACATTTCTGAAGCTTCAATATTTCCTTGATTTTTTAGCCACTCAAATATTTGAGGTACTTTATATGTACTAACATCTATTTCAGCATCTTTATCATTTGGAATAGCTCTAGGAATATTCTCTATGAAACCTCCACCAGTAATATGCGACATACCCTTCACTTTCACTTTATCTAATACTGAAAGTACTGGTTTAACGTATAGTTTAGTTGGTTCAAGAAACGCTTCTAAGTATGTTCTATTTTCATCAAATTGATCATTTAAATTGATTTTACTTTCTTTAATTAAATTTCTTACAAGACTATATCCATTAGAATGTATACCACTAGATGTTATTCCGATTATAATGTCACCATCATCAACATTACTTCCATCGATGTAATCATCTTTTTCAACCGCTCCAACACAAAAACCAGCAATATCATATTCACCTTGATGATACATTTCACCCATTTCTGCAGTCTCTCCACCAATTAACGCACAATTAGTTTCTTTACAACCTACAGACACTCCAGATACGATTGCTTCAATTGTTTCTGGTTCTACTTTATTTGTTGCAATATAATCAAGAAAATATAAAGGTTCAGCACCAGTCGTCAATATATCATTAACACACATCGCCACTGCATCAATACCTATCGTGTCGTGTTTATTATAATCAATAGCCAATTTCAGTTTAGTGCCTACACCATCAGTACCCGATACTAAAACGGGTTTCTTCATATTTAATTGAGACAAATCAAATGCTGCACCAAATCCACCTAATCCACCTAGTACTTCTTTTCTCATCGTACTTTGTACATGAGACTTCATTCTATTTACCGCTTCATAGCCCGCTTCTATATCTACACCAGATGCTTTATATGCTTTCGACATTAAGATTACCCTCTTTATCAAAGTATTGTTTGTTATTTTCTAGATAAGCCTTTTGACGTGGACTTAAATTTTCATAATATCTCTCTTCATAATCATATAGCCCTGCAGGATAGTCTCCTGTAAAACTTTCAACACAAAGACCATGATATGGAACATCTTTATCTAAACCTATTGAATGAATTAACCCATCAACAGATAAATATGATAATGAATCTGCACCAATATAATCTCTAATTTCCTCAGGTGATTTATTAGCAGATATTAATTCTGAAGACGTCGAAACATCAATCCCATAAAAACTAGGAAACATAAATTCAGGTGAAGCAATGCGAACATGTATTTCATTTGCTCCAGCATCCTTTAACATCTTCACAATTCTCTTACTTGTAGTACCTCTAACAATTGAATCATCAACAAGCACAATATTTTTTCCATGTACGATATCTTTTACAGCTGATAATTTAACACGGACACCTTGTTCACGTAATTCTTGAGTTGGTTGGATAAATGTTCTAGCTACATATTGATTTTTAACTAGACCCATTTCATAAGGTAAGTGGCTTTCTTCTGCAAATCCAGATGCTGCTGAAAGAGATGAATTAGGAACACCAATAACCATATCTGCATTAGCAACAGGACTTTCTTGAGCTAGTTTTTTACCTGACTCTTTACGAACAGCATGTACGTTTTTACCTGCTATTGTAGAATCTGGTCTAGCAAAATAAATATATTCCATAGCTGAAATTGCAGTTGTTGTGTCTTTTGTATAAGACTCAACTCTTATACCATCATCATTAATGACAATAAATTCCCCAGCATGAATATCTCTAATAAACTCTGCGCCAAGAACATCGATTGCACATGTTTCACTTGCAATAATATAAGCACCAGTTTTCATTCTACCTACTGCTAAAGGTCTTATAGCATTTGGATCTACTGCTCCATAAAGTGCATCTTTAGTTAATAATGCGAACGTAAATCCACCTTTTATAATGTTTAAACTTTCTTTTAGTGCTTCTTCAAAAGTAGGTGCTTTACTTCTTCTAATAAGATGCATAATGACTTCTGTATCCGATGAAGAATGAAAAATTGCGCCTTCCTTTTCTAACTCAATACGTAAACTTTGGGCATTGACCAAATTCCCATTATGACAAACTCCTACACTCATATCATAAAAGTGATATAAAAAAGGTTGAATATTTTCAATACCTTTATTTCCTGATGTCGCATATCTTACATGACCAATCGCATGTTGATTACCTTTAAAAGTTTCTAATTGAACATCAGAAATCGCATCTGTTAGCAATCCTAAACCTCTTTCACCTTTAAGCTCCAGTCCATTTGAAGAAACAATTCCTGCGCCTTCTTGACCTCTATGTTGTAAACTGTGAAGTCCCATATAAGTTAATTGTGCAGATTCTGGATGATTCCAAATGCCAAACACACCACATTCTTCATTTAAACTCTTGATTTCATGCATTGCGTTATAGCTCCCTTCAACTGTTCATCCAAAGTAGATACATCATATTTAATTTGAGATGAATCATTCGTTAATGTAAATTGAGCATCGTTAGTTACTTTACCTATTTCAACCGCACCATCAATTTCTACTATTTGTTCTTCTTTAGCGATTAAAATGTATCGACCTTGTGTTTCACTAAATAACTGTGCATTTGAAACTGGTACATTTACATCTAATCCTAAATTAAAGTGTGTTGATATTTTTGCTAAACTAATAGCTATACCACCTTTTCCAATTGCTTGGACATGAGAAACCGTGCCTGCATTAATTGCTTCTTTAATTTGTTCGCCACGTTTAACTTCTGCATTTAAATCAATTGAGCTTGATTCATGGTTTACTTCTGTATATAATAATTTTTCGATTTGACTTCCACCGAAATCGTTATTAGTTTCTCCAACTATATATATGCGTTCATTAACTTTTGGCTCAAAATCATTTAAATAATTAACATCTTCAATTAATCCAACCATTCCAACTACTGGTGTTGGGAAAATTGAAGTTCCTTTCGTTTCATTATATAAAGAGACGTTTCCTGAAACGACTGGTGTATTTAAAGCTTCACATGCTTCAGCCATACCTCGTGTAGAATCTGTTAATTGTTGATAGATTTCTTTCTTTTCTGGAGAACCATAATTTAAACAATCTGTCATCGCTAAAGGTTTTGCACCTACAGAAATAAGATTTCTGTATGCTTCTGCTACAACCATTTTTCCGCCTTCATATGGATTGTTATAAACATATCTTGCTTCTCCATCAATTGTTGACGCAATTGCTTTATTTGTACCTTCTACTCTTACAACACCAGCGCTAATACCTGGTTTAATGATAGTATTTGCTCCAACTTGCTGATCATATTGGTCATAAGCATAATGCTTAGATGCAATCGTTGGATGGTTAATAAGTTTAGTAAACACATCTTCAACATCAATATGATCATATTGATTTGCATCTTTATGGTGTTCTTTAGCTTCTCCTTCTAAAATATATACTGGCGCTTCATCAGCTAAAGGTTCAACTGGAATATCAGCATAAACTTCGTCCTCATAAGATAATACAAATCTATTAGTATCCGTTACTTCTCCAATTACAGCTGAATCTAATTCATGATGTTCAAACAAATCTAAGAATTTTTGTTCAGTTCCTTTTTCAACTACTAAGAGCATACGTTCTTGTGTTTCAGATAGCATCATTTCGTAAGGAGATATGCCCTCTTCTCGTGTTGGTACTTTTTCTAAATGTAAATGAATACCACTTTCACCTTTAGCTGCCATTTCTGAAGATGATGAAGTTAAACCTGCAGCTCCCATATCTTGAATTCCAACTAATTCTGGATATGTTATCGCTTCTAAAGTTGCTTCCATTAATTTTTTACCTACGAAAGGATCACCTATTTGGACAGATGGTCTTTTGCTTTCAGATGCTTCACTTAATTCTTCTGATGCAAATGTTGCTCCATGTATACCATCTCTGCCAGTTTTTAATCCAACATATATAACAGGATTGCCTATTCCTTTAGCAGTACCTTTTTGGATTTTATCGTGTTCGATAATACCGACACACATCGCGTTTACAAGTGGATTACCATCGTAACGACCATCAAATTCAATTTCACCAGCTACTGTTGGAATACCGATACAGTTTCCGTATCCACCCACACCTTTTACTACACCACTAAACAGTCTACGATTCGTCTTACTTGATAATTCGCCAAATCTCAAACTATTTAATAATGAAATTGGTCTCGCACCGATAGATACGATGTCACGAATTATACCTCCGACACCAGTGGCTGCACCTTGATAAGGTTCAATTGCTGAAGGATGATTATGTGATTCTACTTTGAACACTACCGCTTGATTGTCACCAATATCAACAACACCAGCACCTTCACCTGGTCCCATCAATACATGTTCTCCAGAAGTCGGGAATTGTTTTAAGAATGGCTTAGAATGTTTATAAGAACAATGCTCGCTCCACATAACAGAAAAGATTCCAATCTCTGTGAAATTAGGTTTTCTACCTAATATAGTTATCACTTTTTGATATTCTTCATCTGTTAGGCCCATATCTTTATATAAATATTCTTTTTCAATTTCTTCTATACTTGGTTCTAAAAACTTAGACATGTTGTTCCCTCCAACTTTCGATCATAGATTGAAATAATTTGACACCGCTATCTGATCCAAGTAATGTTTCCATTGCACGTTCTGGGTGTGGCATCATACCACAAACATTACCTTCCTTATTTATTATGCCCGCAATATCTTTATATGAGCCGTTTGGATTGTCATTATAAGTTAATATAATTTGGTTATTTTCTACAAGTTCATTATAAACATCATCAGTACAATAATAATGACCCTCACCATGAGCAACAGGATAAACAACTGTTTCATCTTTTTTATATAGGTTCGTAAATTTAGTTTCATTATTTACAATTGTTAAATGCTCATTTCTACTAACAAATAAATGACTATCGTTATGTAGTAAGGCACCAGGTAATAGCCCAACTTCAGTTAAGATTTGAAATCCATTACAAACACCTAGTACAGGTTTACCTTCACTAGCAAGTCTTTTTACTTCATTAATAATTGGAGCAACACGAGCCATCGCACCAGATCTCAAATAATCACCAAATGAAAATCCACCAGGTATTAAGACCCCATCAAATCCTTCAAGAGTTGTTTCTCTATAATCTACATATGCTGCATCAACACCGGAACGCTTAGCAGCATTAAACATATCACGATCGCAATTAGATCCTGGAAATACTAATACAGCTAATTTCATTACGCGTTCTCCTTATCTTCTAGAATTTTAAAGCTATATTCTTCGATTACAGTATTGGCAAATAGTTTTTCACTTAATGTATTTACAACATTTTTGATTGTATTTTCATCTGTTTCATCGACAGTCATATAAATAACTTTACCTACTCTAATATCATTCACTTGCTCATATCCTAAATCATGCACAGCTCTATTTAATGCTTGTCCTTGTGTGTCTAATACTTGTCCTTGTAATGTGATATGCAATTCAATCTTCTTCATTTATAGTTCCTCCAATTTTTTATAAAAAGTTTCATAAGTATCGATTAATGATCCCGTATCTTCTCTATATACATCTTTATCAAAGTTTTCTTTTGTTTCTTTATCCCAAATTCTACAAGTGTCTGGGGATATTTCATCAGCTAATAAAATTTGACCATCTTTTGTAATGCCAAATTCGATTTTATAATCGACCAATATTAAATTCATCTCATTCATTACTTTACTTAACACTTCATTAACTTTTAAAGCTTCATCTTTAATAGTAGAAAGTTGTTCTGTCGATGCGATATTAAGCAAAGCGACATGATCATCTGTGATAAGAGGATCATTTAACTCATCCTTCTTATAAAATAATTCTAATAATGGTTGTTTAAATGTATGACCTTTTTCAAATCCTAACCTTTTACAAATGGATCCAGCAGCTACGTTACGAACTACTACTTCTAATGGAAAGATATCTACAGATTTAACAAGTTGTTCAGTATCTGATATTTGCTCTATAAAGTGACTTGATACACCTTTTTGTTTCAATATTCCAAAAATTTTAGAAGTAATTAGATTGTTTAATCTACCTTTACCAATCATTTCATCCTTTTTAGCACCATTACCTGCTGTGACTTCATCTTTATATTCAATTCTCAAAATGCCTTCTTGTTCTGTATTAAATACTCTTTTAGCTTTACCTTCATAAAGTAATGACATGTTACTTGTTCCGCCCTTCAAAAGTTTGATTAAATGTTAATTCATCCTTATCTAGATCAAGTGATAGCTTGGTAATGTGCCCCATTTTTCGATTAATTTTATTAATTTTCTTACCGTAAATGTGAACATGCCAATCTGGATGTTTATAAAATTCATTTTTTAAATTTGAGACATCTTGTCCTAATAAGTTCATCATAATGGCTGGTTGCAATAAATTAATTTTTTTCGGTAAATGCCAACCTGCAACTGCAAGTACATGTGTATCAAATTGGGAATAGTCACAAGCTTCAATAGAGTAATGCCCTGAGTTATGTGGTCTTGGTGCAATTTCATTAACATATAATTTCAAATCATTTGTTACAAAAAATTCCACAGTGAAAGTACCGATAAAGTGAACTTTAGTCATTATCTTCTTCACTTCATCTATAGCTTGTTCTTCAAGGTCTACACGAGCTGGAACAATTGTCTTATATAGTATTTGATCCCTATGTTCGTTTTCTTGTAGTGGAAAATAAACAGTTTGATCATAAATATCACGAGTTGCTGTTATGGATACTTCTTTATAAAGAGGGAGATATTTTTCAACTACGCATGGTGTATTGGCAATTAGATTTCTCGCTTCATCTAAATCATTATTAGAATGAATAACAAGTTGACCTTTTCCGTCATAACCACCAAAGCGCGTCTTGATAATAAAAGGGAAGCCTATTGTTTCAATCGCTTTATTCAAGTCTTGAGCGTGATTAACCTCTAAAAACGGTACAATGTTTACATTAGCGCTTTCTAATGTTTGTTTTTCAGTTAATCTATCTTGTAATAAAGCAACAGTTTCACTTCCTTGAGGAATATTATAATTATTGGAAAGTGTTTTTAATTGTTGTGCATCTATATTTTCAAATTCATAAGTTACTACTTTCGAGATTTCACCTAATTGATTAAGTGCGTCTTCATTTGAATAATCCGCATTTATAAATTCATGAGCGACAAATTGTGCAGGACAATTCTCATCAGGATCAAGTATTGCTACTTTAAATCCTATTCTTTGTGCAGATTGTGCCATCATTTTACCTAATTGTCCGCCACCCACAATACCTATCATGTCACCAGTTTCGAGGTTATAATAAGTCATTTTGCATTTCCTCCACTTTATCGACTAAACTTTTTTCATAATTCACTAATTGTTTTCTAACATCTTCATCCGTCATACCAATCATTCTTGCTGCTAATATTCCAGCATTTTTAGAACCTGCTTTACCAATAGCTGTAGTTGCAACAGGTATTCCACCTGGCATTTGTACTATAGATAATAATGAGTCCATGCCTTTTAAACTTTTCGATTCAATTGGTACACCTATAACCGGAACTGTTGTTAACGACGCTACCATTCCTGGTAAATGTGCAGCTCCTCCTGCTCCAGCGATAATAATATCGATGTTTTGACTAGTAGCATTTTTAGCAAAATCAACCATTTCTAATGGTGTTCTATGCGCAGATACAACCTTTTTTTCATATTGAATGCTAAAGTAATCCAGCATGTCACATGCTTCTTTCATAATTGGCCAATCTGAAGAACTACCCATTATTACTGCCACTTTCATGTAGGTCACCCTTTCAAATAGTTGAAATATTTAACTTTTATTGTGTATATTACAGATATAGCATAACAATTGATAATGCTATTTTCAATGGAAAAACGAACATTTTCTATATTTTTTATAAAAATTATTGATTTATGTTCGTATTAAAGGGATAATTTGTATTGTAAACATCATTAAAGTTCGATTTATTATTTAGGAGGCAATTTTCATGGTAGCTAAGATATTAGACGGTAGAGAAATAGCGAAGGCGTATAGAGCAGATCTTCAAAGTGAAGTAGAAAAATTAAAAAAGCATAACATCGTACCAAAATTATCTGTAATATTAGTAGGTAATGACGGTGCTAGTAAAAGCTATGTTAATTCGAAAAAGAAAGCAGCCGAAAAGATTGGTATGATATCTGAGATCATACACATGGATGAATCATCAACAGAAGAAGAAGTGTTAAACGAGCTAGACAGATTAAATAATGATGATTCTGTGAGTGGAATTTTAGTGCAAGTACCACTACCTAAACAAGTTTCAGAATCTAAAGTATTAGAAGCAATTAACCCTGAAAAAGATGTAGATGGTTTTAACCCAATTAATATTGGTAGGTTATACACTGGTGAACGTACATTTGTTCCATGTACTCCATTAGGAATTATGGAAATTTTAAAACATGCAGAAATAGATTTAAAAGGTAAAAACGTAGCTGTAATTGGTAGAAGTCATATCGTAGGTCAACCTGTTAGTAAATTATTAACTGATCAAGACGCAACAGTTACGTTGTTACATTCTAAATCAACGAATACTGAAGAAGTATTAAAACAATCTGATGTAATCGTTAGTGCAGTAGGAAATGTACATCTCGTAACTAAAGATTTAGTTAAACCAGGAGCAGTCATTATTGATGTAGGTAACACACCAGATGATGACGGTAAACTTAAAGGTGATGTAGATTTCGAAGCCGTTAAAGAAGTAGCTGGCGCAATTACACCTGTACCTGGTGGCGTTGGTCCCCTTACAATTACTATGGTGTTAAATAATACATTACTAGCTGAAAAATGGAAAAACGGAATAGAATAAAAAAATATATTAAAATAGGCTGGGACAATTAATTGTCCCAGCCTATTTTAATTTTATTGTCAGATATTTTTATCAGTCTTCGTGTTTATTTCAGATTTTTCCTGAATCACACGATATACTTCATAAAATTTATACGTTTGTAATACTCATTTTTGGACCGAATGGTTCGAAATGTACATCTGATTGATCGATGTTTAATTTGCTTAACTCATCAAAAATTGTATCCATAAATGTTATACCACCACATAAATAAATATCTACATCTTTATCGATCCATGCTTTTAGTTCGTCACTTGTTAAGTAACCATCTCTTTCTTTTAAGTGATAAGTTACTTTAACATTATTATTCATTGCATTTAATGCAGCAATTTCGTCTTTGAAAGGCACATCTTTTTCTGATTCGTTAATGTGTACGAAATGAACTTCTTTGCCTTTATATCCTTCATCTTCTAACATAGCTAACATTGGTGTAACGCCTGCTCCTGAAGATAATAGTAATATTTTTTTGTCATCTGCTGATTCTACTTTGAAATCACCTGCTGGAGCTGAAATTTCTATTGTATCTCCAACTGAGTAGCTATTGTGTAGGTCGTGTGATACTAGTCCTTTTTTCTCACCGAATCCTTCTTTTTTAACTGCAAATCTAATTTTGCCATCATTTTTAACAGAATAAATTGAATAATGTCTTAACGCTAAATTCTCGTCATTTGTAGGTTTAATACGAACAGTAATATATTGACCAGCTACTAAATCTGGTACTTTAATATTCTCTTCTGGTTCTACTTCAAATGATTTCATTGAAGTACCTTGGTCTTCAATATTAGTAATTTTAAATGATTTAAAATCTTCCCAAGCTGCTTGTTCATACATTGCTTTTTCCATTTGAATGAATACGCCAGCTATTTCACCATATGCTTCTTCCCAGGCATTTATAATATCATCTGTTGCTGCATCACCTAGTACTTCTTTAATTGCTTTTAAAAGAAATTCTCCAACTATAGGATAATGTTCTTCTTTTACTTGTAATGCACGATGTTTATGTGCGATTTGATTCACATTAGGTACGATTGCTTCTAAATGATCAATATGTTTAGCTGCTGCTAATACTGTTTGTGCTAATGCTGTTTGTTGTTTACCTTGTTTTTGATTTGATTTATTAAATATGTTTAATAATTCTGGGTGTGCTTCAAACATTCTTTCATAAAATACTTTTGTAATTTCATTTCCGTGTTCTTCTAACACAGGTACTGTTTGTTTGACGATTTCTTTAGTTTGTTCTGATAACATCAGAATCCCCCTCTAAAAGATATATTTTAAATACATCTTTAATTGTAAAAAATTTCACAATGTTTTTCAACAAATTTTGCAATAGTTTACAAAATTGTCACTTATCCATAAAACATAAATTGAATCATTGTTTTTTACATACAATATTAAGTATAATTAATATATTAAAAGGAGGCTGAACTTTATGAAGCTCACCCAATATACGGACTATTCGTTGCGCGTGCTTATGTATCTTGCTCAACAGAATAAACAATCTCAAATAGAAGAGATTGCGAATTTTTATGGGATTTCTAAAAACCATTTAACTAAAGTAGTTCATCAACTCGTAAAATTAGGCTATTTAAAATCTATAAGAGGAAGAAATGGCGGAATTATTCTCAACAAGTCACCTCGAGATATAAATATCGGGAAACTTGTGCGTTTAACAGAAGATCACTTTGAATTAGTAGAATGCTTTAATATGGAAACTAATACTTGCCCTATCGCATTAAATTGTGGATTACAAGGTGCACTTAATCATGCTTTAAATGAATATCTTCTTACTTTAGATAAATATTATTTAAGTGATATTATCCCCAAAAATACTCTAAAAGAAACACTTTATACTCCTGGATAATTGAAATCGGTCTAAAGGTCGATGTAAATGTGACAACATTGCGATAATATTTTAAATAATAAGGAATTGATGCACGAGTCGTGTTATTCTTTTCTTATAGTTTACAACAAAGGAGTACATAATTATGATGAATAAAATATTACAATCATTAACAGTTCTTGGTGTATCAGCATCATTAGTTACACCTTCTTTAACTGCAAGTGCTACTAGCAATAGTCTGCCACAAATTAAAGGTGTTGAAGGAGACGTTGTTGAAAAAGGTAGCGATTATGATTCATTAAAGGGAATTAAAGCATATGATAAAGAAGACGGTGACTTAACTAACAAGATTAAAGTTACTGGTGATGTAGATACTTCTAAATTAGGCAAATACAAAGTACAGTATAAAGTTACGGATTCTGATGGTGGATATCGAACTAAATGGCATTATGTTTATGTAGTAAAAGAAGGTTCTTTAAATGGAACAAAAGATAAAGCGACTGATGATAAAGACAAATCTAAAGCTGAAGTAGCTTCTAATAAAAAGACTTCAACTAGAAATTTAGATGACAATATGCCTCTTATTACGGTACCTACTAAAGACTTAGTATACCAAGGTGATCACTTTGACCCAATGAAAGGTGTTAAAGGTGTAGATAAAAAAGATGGCGACATAACTGATAAAGTTTCAGTTAAAGGTGATATTGACACTTCAAAAACTGGCTTACAATATATAACTTATCATGTTAAAGATTCTGATGGTTATTACTACACATATAAACGCGGAGTTTACGTAAACGATGCTGAATTAGCACCTAATCCAGAAATGTCAGGTGTCAAAGATACTACAGTTAAAAAAGGTGAAGATTTCGACCTTTTAAAAGATGTAAAAGCTAAAGACAAATCAGGAAAAGATTTAACTTCAGACATAGTAACGAGTGGCGAAGTAAATACTAATAAACCTGGTGAATATAAAGTTGGATATGCAGTGTCAGATTCTGATGGTCATATCACTGCTCAAGGAAGAACAATTACAGTGAAATAAAATAAAACGCTCAATCCGAAAATTAACGGATTGAGCGTTTTATTTTTATTAGCAAAATTATCATACATAATTGAAGTTTTATTACATTTTAATTTTTCATAATATGCTGAAAAATCAATGTTTTTATTAATTTTTGATTGTTTTTATAGATTTAAAAACCTTTTTAAAATGTACACAAAAATTTAACATTTAGGTAAAATCCCGTCATATCAAAGGTTTTTTTATACTTTTCGAAATTATAACGCTTACACTCCGTTTGATAGCCTTGTAAATATGTACAAATCCTTTAAAATTGAGGTCTAGCCATATATATAGGTATATAGAAAATTTGGGAGGTAAAAAACGTGGCAAAGTTAAAGTCAATACTTCTCATGTCAACATTAGGTATTTTACTTAGTGGTTGTTCAAATTTAGAAGTATTAAACCCCAAAGGCCCGATGGCAGAAGATTCTCGTTTCTTAATTATCTTTTCAATTATAATGATGGTCTTCATAGTCATATTGGTCTCAGTTTTGTTTTTAATATTTATTATAAAATATAGAAAAACAAAAAACGAATCAACTGGTACAATGCACCACAACTTCATCTTAGAAGCAGTATGGTTTATAATTCCTGTTATCATACTTGTGATACTGGCTGTACCAACAATTAAATCTCTTTATTCTTATGAAGAACCACCTAAATCTGATGAAGATCCAGTAGTTATTTATGCTACAAGTGCTGGTTATAAATGGTTCTTTAGTTATCCAGATGAAAAGGTTGAAACAGTCAATCATGTAACTATTCCAGAAGGTCGCCCAGTTTTATTCAAACTGCAATCTATGGATATGATGACAAGTTTCTGGATTCCACAATTAGGTGGACAGAAATATGCCATGACAAGCATGACAATGGATTGGACATTGCAAGCTAATGAAACTGGTTCATTTAAAGGAAGAAACTCAAACTTTAATGGTGAAGGTTTCTCAAGACAAACATTTAACGTAAATTCAGTAAGTTCAGAAGACTACGATAAATGGGTTTCAAAATCTCAAAAACGTAAAACAATTGATCAAGATACATTCGATCACCAACTTTTACCTACAACTCAGAATCAGGAACTTACTTATAGCGGTACACATTTAGCATATGTTGATCCGGCTTCAGATCCGGAATATATCTTCCATGCATTTAAACGTTTCCGTTATGAACCAAAAGATCCAAACTTCTATGACGAAAGTGAAGGCGTAACTGATAAGCCGGTATTACCTGCTCGTAAAGTAACTGTTACTAACCCTAACTATGAACGTCATGGAATGAAACCTATGATTCTTCCAAATAATGAAAAATATGATAGTGACTTCAAGAAAGACGAAAAACATCATATGGACGAAATGGAAAAAATCCAAGAAGATGCTAAATCTGATGATGAAAAGAAAGATGAGCAATCTTCAAATAAAAACCATGGAGGTGACAAGTAATGAATTTTCCATGGAATGAATTTATCGTACAAAGCGACTGGATGATTACAATGGCGCAAGTCATGCTTGTATTAACAGGTATCTGCGTCGTTGGTGGATTAACTTATTATAAAAAATGGAAATGGTTATATACTGAATGGTTAACTTCAGTCGACCATAAAAAAATCGGTGTAATGTATATTCTTTCTGCAATCATTATGTTCTTCCGTGGTGGTGTAGATGCTCTTCTTATCCGCCTACAATTAATGACACCAGATAATACATTACTAGAATCTCAGCACTATAATGAAATCTTTACAACACATGGTGTTATCATGATTATCTTCATGGCTATGCCGTTCTTAATTGGTTTAATGAACGTTGTTGTACCATTACAATTAGGTGCTCGAGATGTTGCATTCCCAATGTTAAATAACTTAA
Source organism: Mammaliicoccus sp. K-M42 (assembly GCF_022386375.1). NCBI lineage: Bacteria > Bacillati > Bacillota > Bacilli > Caryophanales > Staphylococcaceae > Mammaliicoccus > Mammaliicoccus sp. K-M42. The sequence goes on from NZ_JAJNIS010000029.1 coordinate 22,553, forward strand.
GTTTCTGGTTATTTGCTGCCGGAATGGGATTATTTAATATTTCATTCGTACTTGGTGGTGCTCCAGCTGCTGGTTGGACAAACTATGCTCCACTTGCAACTGATTTCAGTCCAGGTACTGGCATCAATTATTATTTAATTGCAATACAAATTGCTGGTATTGGTACGTTAATGACTGGTATTAACTTCTTTGTTACTATCTTAAAATTACGTACTAAATCTATGAAATTTATGCAAATTCCGATGTTCTCAATGACAACATTAATTACATCATTATTAATCATCTTAGCCTTCCCTATTTTAACTGTCGCTCTTGCATTAATGACTTTCGACCGTTTAATGGGAACAAGCTTCTTTGAAGTAGCTAATGGTGGTATGCCAATGCTATGGGCTAACTTCTTCTGGGTTTGGGGTCACCCTGAAGTATATATACTTGTATTACCAGCATTCGGTATTTATTCAGAAATTATCCCAACATTTGCTAGAAAACGTTTATTCGGACATCAAAGTATGGTCTGGGCAACAAGTGGTATTGCATTCTTAAGTTTCTTAGTTTGGGTTCACCATTTCTTCACAATGGGTAATGGTGCATTAGTAAACTCATTCTTCTCAATAACTACAATGTTAATCGCAGTACCAACCGGTGTTAAAATATTCAACTGGCTATTCACCTTGTATAAAGGACGAATTTCCTTTGAATCACCAATGCTATTCTCATTAGCATTCATTCCTAACTTTACATTAGGTGGTGTTACAGGTGTCATGCTTGCTATGGCAGCTGCAGACTATCAGTACCACAATACGTATTTCTTAGTGGCACATTTCCACTACGTAATTATTGCTGGTGTTGTATTCGCATGTTTCGCAGGTTTAATTTTCTGGTATCCAAAAATGTTTGGTTACAAATTAAATGAAAAAATCAATCAATGGTTATTCTGGACATTTACTCTAGGATTTAACTTATGTTTCTTACCACAATTCTTACTTGGCTTAGATGGTATGCCACGTCGTTTATACAAATACACGCAATCAGATGGATGGTTCTCATTAAACTTCATCTCAACAATTGGTGCATTCTTGATGGGTATAGGATTCTTAGCGTTAGTTTGGAACGTAGTATATAGTTACGGTAAAGCTAAACGTGAAGCAAATGGTGACAACTGGAACGGTTTAGGTAGAACATTAGAATGGGCTACTGCTTCAGCAATGCCACCACATTACAACTTTGCAATCACACCAAAATGGTATGATACTGAAACATTTGTAGAAATGAAGCAAAATGGTAAACACTATCTTGATGATCATGACTATAAAGATATTCATATGCCAAATAATACACACGTTGGTTTCTGGATGGCAGTATGTTTCCTATTCGGAGGTTTCTTCTTAGTATTTGAAACGTATATTCCCGCAATTATCTTTGGTATAGGCGTATTAGCATGTATGGTATTTAGAAGTTTCGAAAAAGACTACGGTTACCATATTCATGCTGAAGAATTAGAAGAAAATGAAGCAAAATTACGTGAATTGCGCAAACAAGAATTACAGGAAAAGGAGGACAATAAAGATGAGTAATGAACAACATAAAACAATTGATACTGTTAATGAAACAGGCCAATTAAACAAACTCGGATTTTGGGTCTTTCTTACTGCAGAAGTTGCGTTATTCGGTACTTTATTTGCAACATTTTTAGTATTACAAAAAAGTGGTTCTTACGGTGGTTTTACTACACCAGAACTATTTGAATTACCATTAGTAATGATAATGACATTCCTTTTATTAGTAAGTAGTTACACTTGTGGTATCGGTGTACATTACATGCGTAAAGAAAATGTCAAAATGATGATGGTATGGATGATCATCACATTATTACTTGGTGCAGGATTCGTTGGATTTGAAGTATACGAATTCACACATTATGTTCATGAAGGTGTTACACCACAATTAGCATCATTCTGGTCTGGATTCTTTATACTTTTAGGAACACATGGTCTTCATGTTACTTTAGGTGTATTCTGGATAACAGGCGTATTAATTCAAATTGCTACACGTGGATTAAACGAACATAATGCACCAAAAGTATTTATCGGAAGCTTATATTGGCATTTCCTTGATGTTGTATGGATCTTTATCTTTACACTAGTTTATCTTGTAGGGATGGTGAGTGGATCATGAATAAAACAGTCGTTACGCATACAGTCGGTTTAATATTTTCAATTTTACTTACGTTGTTAGCTGTTTATGTTATGTTATACACTGGCATGTCACTACAAGTAAGAACTTCAATTATTATAGGATTTGCATTTATACAAGCATTAGTTCAATTATTAATGTTCATGCATTTAACAGAAGGACCAGATGGACGTGCAACAGCCTTCAAAGTACTATTCGCAGTAATTATTACTTTATTAGTAGTAATCGGTACTTATTGGGTTATGGTTGGCGGACATAGTTCCCATATGTAATACCTATATATTAAAAGTCACTCTGAATAGAGTGGCTTTTTTAATTTTGTTTTTATGTGGGAATATTGGGGGGGGGCTTGCTTACACTTCTTTTTAGTTATGTGAATATGGGTGTCCTTAGTTACACTTCTCTCCACTTGTGTGAATATGGGTGCCCTTAGTTACACTTCTCTCCACTTGTGTGAATATAGATGCCCTTGCTTACACTTCTTTCAACTTGTGTGAATATGGGTGCCCTTAGTTACACTTCTTTCAACTTGTGTGAATATGGGTGCCCTTGCTTACACTGGTATGTCAACAAAAACTTAGACAGAATTCATAAGTTTATAAGAGGTTGGCGTTTGATAATTTAATCCTGCATGTATTCTTTCATT
>NZ_JAJNIS010000030.1:0-24246 GCF_022386375.1 Mammaliicoccus sp. K-M42
CACCTCTACAATTTTTCTTAGTCGATTACATTGTACTAAAGTGAGCTATATATGGCTCTTATTTTATTACACAATTATATGGACATATTCAGAAATATGGACCGATAAAATAAATTAACGGTCCAGAAACAGGAAATACGGACCGATAAAATAAATTAACGGTCCAGAAACAGGAAATACGGACCGATAAAAATAATTAACGGTCCAGAAACAGGAAATACGGACCGATAAAATAAATTAACGGTCCAGAAACACAAAATACGGACCGATAAAATAAAATAACGGTCCGAAAACGCGAAATACGGACCGATAAAATAAAATAGCGGTCCGAAAACGCGAAATACAGGCCGATAAAAAAATTTATCGACCTGGAATAATCCTAATTATCATCATAGCGCCATACGACAACTCTATAAACTTCAAATATTAATTTATCCAATAAATCCACTAAAACTTTCATTACAACTTATCTACGACTTTTATACGATGTCAATTTACTTTTCTATTTACACTTTTATAGATATAATTAATATAAATTTAAGAAGGAAGTTGCATGACATGTTATTTCAAGACATTATAAATTGGTTCACTTATGAAAATATTACTGAATTAATTGAAACGTTTAGATCTTTCGGGATATTTATTGCGTTTTTATTACCATTTATTGAAGCATTTATTCCATTTTTACCTATTATTTTGTTCGTTATAGCTAATGTAAATGCATATGGTTTATTTTTAGGATTTATAATTTCGTGGGCTGGAACTGTTGCGGGAAGTTACCTTGTCTTTTTATTTTTAAGATTAATTTCTAAAAAGCCATTTATGAAAAAAATTGTTGAACAACCAAGAGTTGTAAAGTTTATTCACTGGATTGATGATCACGGGTTTGGTCCATTGTTTATTTTACTATGTTTCCCATTCACACCTGGTGCATTAGTAAATATGGTGAGTGCTTTTTCAAATATTAGTAAGCAAGTGTATTTAATAGCATTGATTTTATCAAAAGCGATTATGATATTTACTTTGAGTTTCATCGGGGCAGACATAAATTCCTTTTTTGAAAGTCCTAAAAAGAGTATAATAGTATTCGTGATTATATTTATGCTATGGTTAGTAGGTAAAGGATTTGAAAAATATTTTGACAAACGATTGAAAAACAGGAGTTAGCGATGAAAAAATTATTCGAATGGGCAATTGCAATTATTATCGCGTTAGTATTATTATTTATAGTGAGAACTTTTTTATTTATAGGTTATATTGTTGATGGTGATTCAATGGAGCCAACTTTCCACGATGAAGACAGATTAATTGTTAACAAACTTGTTAAAAATATTGGACAGATAGATAATGGAGATGTTATTGTTTTTCATGCTAATAAAGAGTCTGACTTTATAAAAAGAGTAATTGGTTTACCAGGTGACACTGTTGAAATGAAAAACAACAAATTGTATATTAATGGTACACAAGTTAACGAGCGTTATTTAAATGATAATATAAAAACGGATGATTTCAGTACTAGAACAATTCAAGGTTCTAAAAGTGACGTTATTCCTAACAATGAATACTTAGTATTAGGAGATAATCGCGGTAATAGTAGGGACTCAAGAGAAATTGGGTTTGTTCACGAGAAAGATATTGTTGGAGAAGTTAATTTAAGATATTATCCATTTGATAAAATAGATGTAAATTTCGATAAATAATAATAATGAGGTGGCATTTTTGAAAAAAGAGATATTTGAATGGGTCGTAGCAATTGCAGTCGCAGTTGTATGTGTATTATTAATACAGAAATTCTTATTTGTAACTTATACAGTTTCTGGTGATTCGATGCATCCAACTTTAAAAAATGGTGAAAAAGTAATTGTAAATAAAATTGGATACAAAGTTGGAAATATTGATAACGGAGATGTCATTGTATTTCATGCAAATGAAAATGATGATTACGTAAAGCGTGTTATCGGTAAACCAGGTGATACAGTAAAGTATGATAATGATCAATTATATGTAAATGATAAAAAAGTACCAGAAGAATACTTAAAAGCAAATAAAGCAAATAAATCTCGTGATTTACTAACTGAGAATTTTGAAGTTAAAGACCTCGTTAATTCAAACGGCGTTAATAAAATTCCAAAAGGTGAGTATCTAGTACTTGGAGATAATCGTGAAGTAAGTAAAGATGGCCGTTCATTTGGACTAATTAATGAAGATGTCATTGTCGGTGAAGTAGCACTTAGATTCTGGCCAATCAATCAATTCCATTATGATTTTGACCCATCTACAAATTAGTAATATAAATAGGTTGAACACCTCACTTAAAATTAAGTGAGGTGTTCTTTTTATGTTAAAATATATACATGAGAAATTGCCAAGGAGGTCGAATTAATGCAACTAAATGTATGGACTGGTCGAAGTGGCACCGGAAAAACTAAACAAATGATTGAACAAATGACAGAAGCTATGATAGAGAACCCATTAGGTGACCCAATTATCTTTTTAACACCTACTCAAAATACGTTCCAATATGAACAAGCATTTGTTCGAAATCCAAAATTAAAAGGAAGTATAAGAACCTCAGTATTTGGCTTCGAAAGACTAAGCTGGAGAGTCTTGAGTGATGAGGGCGGTTTAATAGAACAGCAAATATCTGATGAGGCATTAGAAATGCTTACTTATCATTTATTACATACACACAAACAACAATTAAATTTATATCAATCTACAATTCAACATTATGGATTTAGTCATAAAATGATGAATGAAATTAAAGATTTCAAAAAATATAATGTACAACCAGAAGATATCTCAGTATATATTGAAAATAATGATAATATACCAAAAAGAATGAAAGATAAATTAAGTGATATTGAAACGATTTATAAAGCATTAGAAGGGCAACTCGATGGTCGCTATGTGCAAGCTGAAGATGTATTGTACAAATTAATAGAGAAAATTCCAAATTCTGATTATATCAAACAAGCTGATATTTATATTGATGGATTCCATAACTTTTCAACTTTAGAATATCGTGTTATTGAAACACTTGTAAAATACAGTAGGTCTGTAACGATTGGATTAACGACCGACGGGGATAAAGATCCGTTTAGTTTATTTAGAAAGACTTCTGAAACATTAAGTCATATAGAAGAAGTTGCGCAATCATTACATACTACAATAAATAAAAAGCATTTTAGTAATGCTACAAGATTTAACAATAACCAAGACTTAAAACATTTAGAAAGTCAGTTTGATGCGTTATTACCAAACAAAATTGATAGTAAAAATTTAAAGGTTATTGAAGCATCAAACATGAGAGAAGAAGTTCAATATGTAGCTAGAGAAATCTTGAGACGATCTCGTGAAGACAATTTATCATTTAAAGATATTGCCATACTTTATCGTGATCCGAACTATGAACAGCTAATTGAAACAGTTTTACCTCATTTTAATATTGCTTTTAATCATGATGCTAAAAAGAAAATGGCATATCATCCTTTTATAGAATGTTTAAGGTCAATGTTAGAAGTGATTCAATCAGGTTGGAGATTTGAACCTGTCATGAGAATGCTGAAAACAGGTATATTAACGAGTCATATACCAAACGATTTTTATTTAATTGATATTCTTGAGAATTATGCTTTTGAAAGAGGTATATCAGGTAAAAGATGGACTAATCCAGAATTTTTCACTATTGAATCATTTGAAAAATTAGGAAAAAAATCGTTGAGAAAAGAAGAAGATACTTTTGTTGAAGAAGATATTAATACAATTAAAAGTGTAATCAACTTAAAAGATTATATAGTTAGTCGAATTGAAAAGTTAAACAATGCTTTATCTGAAAGTAAAACAGTTGAAGACTTTACGGTTAGATTATATGAAGTGATAGAGAAATTTGAATTACCAACTCATCTAATGACGATGAGAGATGAGTTAGAAATAAAGAGTCAATTTGAAGAAGCTGAACAAATAGACCAAGTGTGGGAAGGTACAATTCGAATATTTGATGACATTGTAGAAGTATTAGGAGATGTTACTTTATCACTTAATGAGTATATTGAAATTCTTGATCGTGGTTTAGATGAATTAGAATTTTCAATGATACCTCAAACATTAGACGAAGTAACAGTTGGTAATATGGATTTAGCTAAAGTAGATAATAAAGAAACAGTATTTTTATTAGGTATGAACGATGGTGTTTTACCAAGTGTATCCAATCAAATGCTTTTACTTACAGATGATGAGAAAAAGGAATTGGCAGAAACAAGTGGATTGGAACTCAGTCCGACTAGTGATATTTTACAAATGGATGAAGCGTTTGTATGTTATATTGCGATGACACGTGCTAAAAGAGAGGTCGTATTTACGTATAGCCTTATGTCTGACAGTGGAGAAGTAAGAGAAAAAAGTCCATTTATCAATACAATTCAATCATTATTTACAAATTTAGAAGTTAAATCACTTAAATCAAGTATTGAGAATAATCCTATCCAACTATTAGAACATGAACATCAAAGTCAAATGCATATATTTGAACACTTAAACGATTGGTTAAATGATGAAATCGTTAATGATATTTGGTTAGATGCTTACTATGCAGCTCAAGATATACATTATTTAGACAATACAATTCAATTTTTAACATCAGCTTTAACTTATAAAAACGACACAGTTCAGCTTAATACAGAAGTATCAGAACAATTATATGGTAAAAAAATAAACGCAAGTGTTTCAAGATTTGAAACATACAATCAATGCCCATTTAAACATTATGTATCACATGGATTAAGGTTGAACGAACGATCTAAATATCAAATTCAGAGTGTAGATATTGGTAATATATTCCATCAAACTTTAAAATATATATCTGATGAGGTTAACGGAGATTTTAGTAAATTGTCAGCTCAAACGATGACAAAATTAATTAATGAAGCCATTGATGAAAGTTTGCCTAAAATTCAGTTTGATGTATTACACCGAACAGCACACTACAGATATTTAAAATTAAGAATACAAAATATACTTAAATCAACATTAGAAGCAATGAAATATCAAACAGGTCATTCAAAATTTAAAGCCTATCAATTTGAATTGAATTTTGGTGCTACATCTAAGCATCAATTGAAAACAACGCCGCTTGCGACTAAACGTCAAATACCGATTAATATAAGAGGGCAAATAGATAGATTAGACGTTTATAAAGGAAAAGATAAAGACTATGTTTCAATAATTGACTATAAATCGTCTGAAACCAATCTAGATTTAACAAAAGTTATGTACGGAATGCAAATGCAAATGTTTACTTATCTAGATGTTGTATTACAAAACAAGACAATTTTAAATCTACAAGATGAAGTGTCGCCAGGGGCACTATTATACTTCCATGTACATGAGCCAGAAATAAAAGCAAAAAGCTGGGGAGAAATTCCTGAAACTGATGATATATATCAACATACAATTGAAAAGTTTAAAATGGATGGTTATGTTAACAAAAATCCTGAAGTAGTAGATGCACTAGATGATAAATTAAATGAACAACTTAAATCGGATATGATACCAGTTGCAAGAAAGAAAAATGGAGATTTATACAGCTATAGTAAAGCATTGGACGAAGATTTATTCTATAAATTAATGAACAAAAATAGAAATAATTTTGTTGAAACGGCTACACAAATTATGGATGGTCATACAGAAGTTACACCTATGAGATATCAAAAGAAACTACCTTGTCAATTTTGTGAATATAAGTCAGTATGTCATATTGATCCTATTACAGATACTGACCAATATAGAGAAATAGACCATACTTTAAGTAAAGATGAATTGATTAATATGTTAAGAGAGGAGGAAGAAGAATAATGTCATTACCTGTTAAGCCATTTGATGCACAATGGACAGACGATCAGTGGAAAGCTATTTATACTGAAGGAAGAGATATTCTAGTTGCTGCAGCTGCAGGAAGCGGTAAAACTGCTGTATTAGTTGAGCGTATTATTCAAAAAATCATGCGTAATAAACAAGATGTGAATAAATTACTTGTTGTAACATTTACGAATGCGAGTGCTAGAGAAATGAAAGCAAGAGTGAATGCTGCTATTCAACAAGAAAGTTTAAAACATCCTGAAGATGAACATTTAAAATCCCAAAGAATAAAAATTCATCAAGCACATATATCTACACTTCACAGTTTTTGTTTATCATTAATTAAATCACATTATGATGAAATAGATATAGATCCAAACTTTAGAACAGCAAATGAAGTAGAAGGTATCGTACTTTTAGAACAAGCAATTGATGATGTATTAGAAATGTATTATGAAAAAAATGAACAACCGTTTTTAGATATAGTTGAACATTTGTCAAACGACCGATCTGATGAGCCATTAAGAGATACTCTGAAACGGTTATATCGATTTAGTATTGCACATGCCAATCCAATTGCCTGGTTAGATCATTTAGATAAACCATATAAAGAGATAGATATAAAACATCCATATTTCAATATGTTGAATCAATTAATCAATCGTAAATTAGATAGTGCTATGCATGCTTTATATCAATCATTGGATTGTTATCAACATTTGAATGACGTCGACAAGCATATGACTTATCTTGAAGGTGAAAGAATTTGGATTGAACAAGTTATAAATGGAACTAAATCACTTGATAATCTCCATCTAGATGTCGCTTTAAAAAAATTGCCAACTAATACTGCCAAAATTAAAAGTCAAAATGAAGGTGACGAGCAGTTATTAGAACTTGGAAAGAATTATCATAAAGATTATATTGACCATTTAAAAGCGTTATCAGAAGGTTATTTAAGTCGTGATAGAGAAGAGTTAGTTCAAGATATGCATGAGATGCATCCAAGAGTAAGGGTAATTGCTGACATTACAAAAGACATCATTAAGTATTTCAAAAGTTTAAAACAGAATAAACGTATTATCGATTTTTCTGATTATGAACATTTAGCTTTAGAAATTTTAACTGATGATGAAGGTAAACCATCAGAGATTGCACTCCAATATAGAGAGTTATTCGATGAAATATTAGTAGATGAATATCAAGATACTAACAGAGTACAAGAAGCAATTATAAGCTGCATTAAACGTGGTGAAGAATATAATGGTAATTTATTTATGGTTGGAGATGTAAAACAATCCATTTATAAATTTAGACAAGCAGAACCAGAATTATTTATAGAAAAATATAAACGCTTTAATCAGGCAAAGCATGAATCAGGAGAAGTCATCGATTTATCTAAAAACTTTAGATCTAGAAGAGAAGTATTAGATAATACGAATTATATATTCACACACATGATGGATGAAACTGTTGGTGAAATTGAATATAATGATGAAGCCAAATTGTATTATGGCGCTGATTATGATGAGCAAAACACACCATTAGAAATGGATGTTTTAGTTCAAGATTCATTTGAAGAGGAAGACAATAATCTTATAGAAGCGAAATGTATCGTAGATAAAGTTCAACATATTCTTGATAATAAACAAGTATATGATAGAAAAACACAAAGCTATCGTCCGGCCACTTTTAAAGATATTGTCATTTTGGAAAGAAGTTATAGTAACGCAATGCATTTACAGCAACAATTTAAAGATGCCAATATACCTTTTTATGTCGAATCGAAGAAAGGTTATTTCGAACAAAATGAAATTCGCTTAATGCTTTCATTTTTACGAGTTATCGATAATCCTTTACAAGATAAATATTTAGTAGGTTTAATGCGTTCAATTGCTTTTCAATTTAAAGAAGATGAGTTAGCAGAAATTAGAAATAAAGCACCACAAGAAATTTATTATTTCGATTCAATATATAAATATATAGCTGATTCTGAAGCAGATACACAACTAGTTGAAAAGCTTAATAATTTCTTAAAACAACTGAAAAGTTACCAGTCTTATAGTAAGGCTGTTCCTGTTTGGCAATTGCTAGATAAATTATACAACGATTACTATTTAATTTCTTATTTCAGTGGACTTACTGGTGGCGTACAAAGAAGACAAAATTTATACGGATTATTAAATAAAGCAATTCAGTTTGAAGCGTCTAGTTTACGAGGGATTTTTCAATTTATAAGGTTTATAGATGAGTTAATAGAACGTGGCCAAGATTTTGGTCAAGAAAGTGTTATTGGTCCGAATGATGATGTCGTACGTATGATGACAATTCATAGTAGTAAAGGATTAGAGTTTCCATTTGTTATATATTCTGGTATTACAAGAGAATTTAATCGTGCAGATTTAAGAAATCATGTTATATTAAACAATCGCTATGGTATGGCTTTATCTTATTTTAATATTGATAAGGCATTAACATACCCAACGTTAGCGTCTATTATCTTTAAAAATATAAATGAAACTGAAATGATATCTGAGGAAATGCGTTTAATTTACGTCGCACTAACAAGAGCTAAAGAAGGTTTATATCTAGTTGGTCGAGTTAAAAATGAAAAAGCAGTCGAAAATTTAGGATTAGTAAATGCAGATAAATTTGAAATGATTGATCCTGAATATAGAGTGAAAGCTAAATCAGCATTTGATCTCATTTCTACTATTTTGTCTAAGTCAAAATCTCATGGCTTATCAAATGCAATTACATTTAATTCAACTCATAATGAATCATTCAATATCAATATCATTAGAGAAGAAGAAAGCAATGAAGAAGATGATGTATTAAATGACAAACCTACTATTGAAACACTATTAAATTATAAACCATCAGATAAAAAAGATGAGATATACAATCAAATGGTGTACTCATATCCTAATGAGAGCCTATTAAATATAGCAGCAAAACAGTCAGTATCAGAAATTAAGAGACAGCGAGAAACTGAAGAAGCGGGAACAGATTATCAAATCGTAAGACAATATCAGCTAGGTACAAAATCATATGACAAACCTAAGTTCTTATCTAATCAAAAGAGACAAAGTGCTGAAATAGGTACTTTAATGCATGCAGTGATGCAACATCTCCCTTTGAAAAGCGGTGGCTTAAATATTGACCAACTAAAAGATCTTGTGAATGAACTCATAGAGAAGGACATTTTACCAGATGACACGTTAGATGATATCGACTTATCACTTATTCAAGGATTTATTCAATCAGACTTATATACTCGATTAGTAAATGCTGATAAAGTGTTTAGAGAAGTGCCTTTCGTAGTTGGTCAAGATGATATTGATCAAGGATTAACTTTTAATGTTTCTGAGGATGACAATAAACCTATCATTCAAGGGATGATTGACTGTATATTTGTTGAAGGAGATAAAGTTTCTTTCATCGATTATAAAACAGATACATTTATTGTACGAAGAGGTAAGACTGAAGAAGAAGTGGCAGAAACAATGAAGCAAAAATACGAAGTACAAATGCAATATTATAAAAATACTTTGGAAACAATTTTACAACAACCAGTTGAAGGGTATTTATATTTCTTTCAATATGGCACGAAACACATCAAGGAGAATAATTAATGGCAAAACAAAGAATATTTAGTATTGATGCATTAAGAGGATTTAGTTTATTAGGCATATTACTTATGAACATCTTAACATTTGCTTTTCCATATCAAATCATCAATCCATTTGAATTTTTTCAACAACAAGATGGTGCATTATTTAAAATAAGCTCACTTTTTATTATTGCATCATTTTATCCAATATTTGCATTTTTATTTGGGTATGGCTTATCCATGATGTATCAAAATAGTATAGAAAAAGAACTGAATTATTATCCAATGATAATAAGAAGATTGTCATTTTTATTACTAATTGGAATGATCCATGGCATATTTATATTTTACGGTGATATTTTAGCTACATATGCATTGTTAGGATTTATTGCGATTATTTTCGTGAGACTAAAGCCACAACATTCGTTAGTTGCGCTAACTATTGGTTTTGGTATTTTAATTCTTTTGTATATTTTACCTATGGTTTTATTACAAGATGCTACTCAAGTTGAAAATTTTGTAGGGTTACAAGAATTAGAAAGAGTCAATAATATATTAGCAAGTGCAGACTATTTATCAATTATAGGTGTTAACTTGAAGTACTTTGGCATGAATGTAGCAAATACTATTTTAGTTGGTCCTTTTAGTATATTACCAATTATGTTATTCGGAATATATGCACATCAAATAAATTGGTTGAATAAAATTCGTAATCATAAAAATTTATACACAGTAATTGGACTCGTTATTTTTATTTTAGGATTAGCAATTAAAATGATTCAAATCGTCTTAGAAGGATCAATGACATCTCAATTAATTAGTCAATTGCTTGGTGGGCCAATTGTTGCGCTAAGTTATATTATCTTTTTTGTACTACTATGTGAAGATGCAACAGCCAGAAAAGTGTTAAATCCGCTACAATATATTGGTAAATTAAGTTTAACGACTTATTTAACACAAAGTATAATTTGTATCTTTATCTTCTATGGTATTGGGCTGAACTATTATGGTAAATTACCAGTACTCACAATATACACAATTGCTATTGTTATATATTTAGTTCAATTGTTATTGAGTTATTTATATTTAAAGAAATTCAAACAAGGTCCAATAGAGAAATTGTGGAGAAAAGTGACATATTTAAAATAATAGTTTGAAAATAATGCGATTTATCAAAAAATTCGTTATAATTAAGGATAAGAACAAGAAGGAGCTGACAGAGTGGATGAAATTTTTAACTTTTAAATACAAAGATATTACTTCTTATGGTGTGAAAGTAAAACGCGAAGAAGCAGTTTGGGACTTACGTAAAGTTTTCGCAGACTTTGGAGAAGAGGCATTCAATCCTAAAACATTACTAGAAGGCTTACAATTTAATATTAACGTTGACTTTCAAGAGGCAGTTCGTAAAGCAGTAGTCAAAGTAGAAGAAACTGCTGAAAAAGACGATTATAAATATAGCTTCGAAGATATCGAATTTTTACCACCTGTAACACCTACAAATAATGTTATAGCTTTTGGTCGTAATTACAAAAAACATGCTGAAGAATTAAATAATAAAGTTAATAGACTATATGTATTTACTAAAGCAGCATCTTCATTAACAGGAGATAATGCAACAATTTCTAATCACAAAGACGTAACTGACAAATTAGATTATGAAGGTGAACTAGGTGTTGTAATTGGTAAATCAGGAGAGAAAATACCACGCGGTCTAGCATTAGATTACGTATATGGTTATACAATTATCAATGATATTACAGATAGAAATGCTCAAAAAGAACATGATCAAGCATTTTTATCAAAATCATTAACTGGTGGTTGCCCAATGGGACCTTATATCGTAACAAAAGATGAATTACCTTTACCAGAAGACGTTAATATTGTGACAAAAGTTAACAATGAAATTCGTCAAGATGGTAACACTAACGAAATGATATTAAAAATTGATGAACTAATTGCTGAAATTTCTAAATATGTTGCTTTACATCCAGGAGATGTTATCGCTACAGGTACACCAGCTGGAGTTGGAGCGGGTATGAACCCAGCTCAATTTTTACAACCTGGAGATGAAGTAAAAGTAACAATCGATGGAATAGGTACTTTAACTACTTTCATTAGCGAAAAATAATAGTATTAGTAGAATATTAAGTTGATGAGTTGGAGATAATGAAACTTTTTGAATAAATTAGATTTCAGTCTCTTACTCATCTTCTTTTTGTCGTTATATTAATAAAATTTTGAATAAATTGTGAAATATAAGCAAACATGATTATTTGGTATGTAAAAAAGGCTTATTCTAATAATGCATATGTTATAATGCTATTGGAAAACAAATATTATTATTTAGGGGGAACTGAATATGATACATTTCCATATTTTTAGCTGGTTAGTAACGATTATTCTATTTTTCGTAGTTTATATGAAAGTTACAAACAAATCAGTTCATATGGTATTAAGGTTATTCATGGTGCTTACATTAATTTCTGGTTTTGTTATTTTTATACAAGCCATGGGTATTAATGGTATGTTATATGGCATCAAATTTATTCTTGGACTTGCAGTTATTGGATTAATTGAAATGACAATTGCTAAGAAGAAAAAGAATAAAAATAGCCAAGGATTTTTCATTGCAACAATAGTTGTTATGGTATTAACAATTTTATTAGGTAGTTATTTACCAATGGGCGTATTACATTTTGGTTAATTACTAACGTTAACAAATCCATTCATAACTTTATTCAATAAAGTTATGAATGTTTTTTTATGTGAAATAATTTATGACAATTTCATGTAGTTCTATCAGTAAAGTAAACGTTTTAGTATAATAGAGATAATTGGGTAATAAAGAGGGTTGAATATATGAATAAATGGACAAAGTTAGTAATAGCAGTAATTTTGATGGCACCACTTTTTAATGGTTATGCTTTTGCGAAAGATAAGGAATTTGAAGATGTGAAATATCCTAGAATATATAGTCTAGTTGTCGATCGTTTTATGAATGGTAATAATGATAATAATAAAATGATTAAAAACAATGACAAATCTGAAAATTTACCACTTGGGGGAGATTTCCAAGGGATTAAATCTAAATTAGATTATATTCATGATATGGGCTTCAACACAGTACATATTTCTCCAGTCTTTTCACACGAACAAAATGACTTTTTAGGCTATAAAGTCAATAATTACGATGAAATTGATAAAGTATTAGGTGGGGAAAAGGCTTTTAAATCACTCATTAAAGAAGTGCATAAAAAGGACATGAAAATTATAGTTGATATGCCTACTACTTATACTGATACATTTAAGCAATCAGTTAACGGTGATTTAAATAGCGTGCAAAAGTCATATTTTAAAAATGACAAATTTATAGATTTAAAAAATAATGAAAACCAAGGTATTTATAAATCTAAAGTTAAAAAATTTATAGATCAATATGAAGTTGATGGAATATCAATGAATATTGTACAGGATGGCATAGATGCTCAAGCATTTTTACCTGAAGGTATAGATACTTATGGCATCATTAACAAAGACGGCATTGATGCCAAGAACTTTAAACATTTATCTACTAACAAGAAACGTACTGCTCTTCAAGATGCGTTTAAAACGGTAAATACAAACATTCCATCATATAAAGAAGATGGAGAGGTACTTTTAGCTGATACATGGTTTACAGAAAGATTTACTAAGCATGCAGCTGATGAAAATATGTTTCCAGGAACACGTATCAAACAATTAATGACTTATATGTGGGGATATAAAGGTCCTATAATGATGAATTATGGTACTGAAATAGCAGTTAATGGTTCTAATATCGAAACGATAAATCAACTACAGAATTTCAGAACCGATAAAGAAGTAATTGATTATTTAGAAAAAATTTCAGATACATTCAAACAATATCAAGAATTATTTGAAGGAGAAGTGAAAGTTCTACCTCATAATAAAGGAACTAATGTATTTTATTATGATACGAACACGATTGATTATATATTGAATGTTAATGACTCAAGTAATTCAAAAAAAGTAACGTTAACAGACAAAGTAATTGAAAAAAACAAAATGCTCTCAGGGTTAATTTTGGGAGATAATATAAAGAAAAAGAATAATCAATATGATTTAATCACTGATAGAGAAGAAAGTGAATTATATGCAGTGATTAACGAACGAGGATTAAATAATAGTTACTTTATTGCAGCTATTTTAGTGGTATTATTATTCGGATTATTTATATTCCTTGTTTCAAGAAGAAGCAAAAGACAAAGAAATAAATCTTAAACATAGAAAAGGCTGAGACAATTAAATTGTCTCAGCCTTTTAGTTATAGGGTATCTATGTTCACAAAAGTTGGTAGAAGTGTAAGCAAGAGTATCTATATCCACACAAGTCTATAGAAGTATAAGTAAGGGCATCTATGTTCACACAAGTTGGTAGAAGTGTAAGTATGAGTATCTATGTTCACACAAGTTGGTAGAAGTGTGAGTATGAGTATCTATATTCACACAAGTTGGTAGAAGTGTGAGTATGGGTATCTATATTTACACAAGTAGGTAGAAGTGTGAGTATGAGTATCTATATTCACACAAGTAGGTAGAAGTGTGAGTATGGGTATCTATATTTACACAAGTCTATAGAAGTGTAAGTAAGAGTATCTATATTCACACAAGTAGGTAGAAGTGTAAGTAAGATTATCTATGTTCACAAAAACCTATAGAAGTGTGAAATATTTGTATAAGAAAAAAGAGCAGAATTTAATTTTTACAATAAATTTCTGCTCTTTTTAATTTTCTAAGATATTTATATCCTGGACTTTTCTAATCTATTTTTATTTTGATTGTGCTTTGTAACCAATCATATTGACGATATCTTTTGGACTTGAGAAAGGAGGGGCATAAGCAATTTCTATGTCTCTCATTTCATCTATAGTCAATTCACCGATAATAGCAGTTGATAAAATATCGATTCGTTTATCTGCGCCGTCTTTTCCTACTGCACATGCACGTAATATTTTACGCGATGATTTATCGAAATAAACACGTAAGGTGATTGGTTCTGCGTTTGGATAATACCCAGCATGTTGTTTTTGAATTTGTTCAACGACACCGTAATTGTAGTCCTTCAATTCTTGTTCTGATATGCCTACGCTTCCTAACGCGTAATCAAATATTCGTACAATATTAGTTCCAAGTAGACCACGAAAAGCTGATTTTTCATTAGGTGATTTCACTGCAAGGTTTTCAGCTATTATTGCTGCTGCTCTATGCGCTCCCCAAGCTAATGTAATACTTGTAGGTTTTTTTGTATGTCTATAAAATGTTTCAATTACATCACCTAAAGCGTAAACACTGTCTAAATTTGTTTCGAAATATTCATTGACAGGTATATAGCCTTTTTCATTTAATTGTAGTGATGATGACTTTAACCAGTCACTATTAGGCTCAATTCCAACACCTGTGATGATAATGTCATATTCTTCAACGTTACCAGATTTAAAAGTAACTTTACGGTCTGAAATATCTGCAATTTCTTCATTTAATCTATATTTGATATTTCTTTTATCTAACTCATCGAAAATGACATTATTTAAATCTTTATCCATACTTTTATTTATATGGTCACTTCTGTGAATTAATGTTGGTTCTATACCTCTAGCATAAAAATTTTCTAAAATTTCTAAACTGACATATCCGGCACCAACTATTAATGCAGATTTTACATTTTCATTTACGATAAAACTTTCGATTTCATCAGTATCAACTAAGTTTCTTAAAGTAAATAACCTATCAGATTGGAGTGGTAAGTGTCTTGCACGACACCCAGGACTTAAAATAAGTGTGTCATAATGATCATCAAAAGTTTCTCCAGTTTGATGATTTTTTACTGTAATTGTTTTATTTTTATCATTTAATGCAATAGCTTCATGAAAAGGTTTTACAGTTATATTCTTTTTATCATGAAATTTTTGAGGTGTAGCAGATAGCATTAAATTTCTGTCTTCTACAACATCTCCTAAATAATAGGGTAGGCCGCAATTGGCGAAACTCATATCTCTATCTTTCTCGTATACTACAATTTCACTTTCTGAATCAAGTCGTCTAATTTGTGATGCAACTGTGGCACCACCAGCTACTGCACCAATAACGATAATTTTATTCAATATTATCACTCCTTATAATAAAAAATTGCTACCGTGCCACTACCTGTATGAGAACTAATAACTGGACCAATGTCTGAAATAATAACATCTTTTGGTGATAAAGATTGGTGCATTAATTCTTTTAGTTTTTCAGCGTCTTCGATATCATCAGCATGAGTTATATAGATTGTTTCACTTGAAAAGTCGCTATTTTCATTTTTCATTTTATCTATAATAGCGTGCCATAGTTTTTTTGAACCACGATATTTCTCGATTGGAACGAGTTTTCCTTCTTCTACATGTAGCAACGGTTTGATATTTAATAAATTACCTAAAAATGCCTGACCTTTAGACAATCTACCGCCACTTGCTAAATAATTTAAGTCTTTTACTGTGAATAAATGTCTTATTTTATCTAGTTTATTTTTAATATATTTATCTAATTCTTCGAAACTATAATTCTGTTCGATTTTATCTTGTACATCGAGTATAAGCTTGCCACATCCCATAGAAGCACTTAAAGTATCATAGATTGTTAAATCAAGATTAGGATAATCCTCTTTAACTTGTTCTTTTACTAGACAAGCAGTTTGATATGTTCCACTTAATGCACTACTAAAAGCTAAATAAATAGCTTGTTCATTATTTTCAGCAATTTCAGTGAATACTTTAGTCATTTGTTCCATAGTTGCTTGGTTAGTCTTAGGGTGTTTATTATTTTTAATAGCAGCTAATACTTCATCGTTTGATATTTCATATTGATCAACTTTACTTTCATTGTCGATGACTATTCCATAAGGTAAAAAGTAGAATCCGTATTTTTCAATTTGAGATAATGTTAAATCTGATCCACTGTCTACTATCATTTTCATTTGAATAACCCCTTACATATTTAGTCCAAAATGTTTGTTTAAGTATTTTCCGATACCATCATTATTATTAGTGTCTGTAACTTCGTTTGCTATTTCTTTAAGTTCAGGTATAGCATTACCCATAGCAATTCCATAATTAGCAAATTGAATCATTTCATTGTCATTATCTTCATCGCCAAATGCAATAATATTATCAAAATCTACATTCAAATATTCAGCAACATATTTCACAGCTTTACCTTTATTAATACCCTTTTTAACAATTTCAATAACTGGAAATGGTGCTCCCCAACGACGATGTTCAATAAATTCAGCATAATGTTTGTTTAAATGTTTTTTTATGTTAGGAATTTCATCATCTTCTGCTTGAATCAATAAACTTGTAGGTGATTCCGTAAGTAACTCATTTAATTTACCATATTTAATTTCAGGATTACCCATGCTGAAACCTTCAAATAATGTTTGGTCATAGTTATTAATATAAACTTGATCTCTTACTTCTGCTATAATATTTTTAACATTAAGTTGGCTAATATCTTGAAAAATTTTAGAAGCTATACGTGCATCAAATTGTTCATGTTTAGGTTCAAATCTATTGTCAGTCGGATGATGAATATATGCGCCGTTAAAATTAATAATAGGTGTATTCATATCCATTGCTCTATAATAATCTACACTTGCTCGATATGGTCTACCAGTTGAAATAATGATTTCATGACCAGCTTTTTTTAAATATTGTAGTACTCTTTTTGTATAAGGTGAGATGTGCTTTTCATCGTTTAATAATGTGCCATCTAAATCTAAACAGATTAAATGTTTTTCCATATCGATAACTCCTTAGTCATTTTCTTTTTGATACATACTATAATATCATATCATTTTCTTTAACCAATGCTTTAAATTTGATATATTATATGTAGTAACTTTTAGAATGAGGTGAAAATATGGAAGAAGCAATGAAAGATAGTATCATTGGTGCACTTGAAAATGTAATTGACCCAGAACTAGGAATTGACATAGTTAACTTAGGTCTTGTATATAATGTAGACTTAGACGACGAAGGATTATGTACAGTAGAAATGACATTAACTTCAATGGGTTGTCCGATGGGGCCACAAATTATAGATCAAGTTAAAACAGCATTAGCTGAATTACCTGAAATTAAAGAAACAGAAGTAAATATTGTCTGGAATCCACCATGGGGCAAAGACAAAATGTCACGATACGCTAAAATTGCATTAGGTGTAAGCTAATAGAATAAAGAAAAAGCCTAGGAGAAATCCTTGGCTTTTTTTTGGTTTAATTCAATAAAAACGCACGAAGACTCCAGAGATATCGTACGATTCGGCGCAAATCCGTATCAAATCCAGCTCAATATATGTTATAGCTCTATTCAATCCTACAAATTGATAAAGGACAATTTTCACAGTTTATGGATTTTTTTAAGTATTCAAGGTCGTGTATTGTAATTCTTTTATGATTGACGGATACGATATTTTCTTTTTTTAAATAGCTCAACATTCGATTTACACTTTCTCTTGTGACGTTGCAAAAATTAGCTAATTCGTGATTTGTTAAATCGACATTAATCAATATACTATCTCCAACTTGAATACCGTATGTGTTTGATAACTTTATAAGTATAGAATAGAATGCGCCAGTTTTTCCTAATGTATAAACATCTCTTATTAAATATTCATTCTTTTCATTTTCGTTTTGTACCCACAATAACCATTCGTATTTAAGTACTTCATCATTTAAAATCGCTTCTTCAAATTGAATTTTGGGTATGCTATATACGATGGCTTCTTCTTTTACTCTAGCTGATAGGGTATGTTTTTTTCTACCGCAAAATAAAGTGGTGGATCCAAAGATGCTATGACGTCCAAGTAGTTTAGTGTTAAATTCTTTACCATCTTCCATCACACGATGTGTAATAACTTTTCCTTCAGAAATAACGTAAATATGGTTACATAAGTCCTCAGTATGGTATATATAATGGTGAGTATGAAAATGTAACTTTTGTCCATGTGTTTTAATGTATTCAATAACTGAAGCTGCTTCTGTATATGTAGTTTGCAAAAGATCACTTCCCCGTTTATTTTCATTTATATTTTACCATAAAATGTAAGTGAAAAGGTTTGTAATTTTGAGACTTTATATTTGTCAAAGAAGGTCAAACGGTATATAATCAAATTAAGGTCAAAGATAGTCAAACTATTAGACTGATGAAAAATTTAAAGAGGTGATACATTTGGATATTAATCAAATGACTTATTCAGTTCAAAGTGTTATCGAGAAAGCGCAACAATTATCACAATCATATGAACTACAAAATATTGAAATAGAAGCTGTATTATTATCAGCATTAAATGAAGATGAAAGTATTTTCAAAAGAACATTAGACAGAGCTCAAATTGATACAGACGAATTAGAAAGTAAATATAAACAAAAGTTAAATCAATATTCAGTAGTTAAAGGTGATAACATCCAATACGGACAATATATTTCTCCTAAACTTAATGAATTATTTAACAAAGCTAATCAAATTAAAGAAGAAATGCAAGACGACTTTATGTCTATGGAGCATATTTTAAAAGCATCTATAGAAGTCGATCAAACAACTAAAGATATAGTTGGTAATAAAAAAGAAGTTATAAATGAAATTATTAATAAAATAAGAGGGGGTAATAGAGTGACATCACAAAATCCTGAAGTACAATATGAAGCATTATCTAAATATGGAAGAGATTTAGTTGAAGAAGTTAGAAAAGGGAATATGGATCCAGTTATTGGTAGAGATGAAGAAATTCGAAATACTATTCGAATATTGAGCAGAAAAACTAAAAATAACCCAGTATTAATTGGTGAACCTGGTGTAGGTAAAACAGCAATCGTTGAGGGATTAGCGCAACGTATAGTTAGACGAGATGTTCCAGATTCACTATTAGATAAGACAATATTTGAATTAGATTTATCAGCATTAGTAGCTGGTGCTAAGTTCAGAGGTGAGTTTGAAGAAAGATTAAAAGCTGTCTTAAAAGAAGTAAAAGAGTCTGAAGGTAGAATTTTACTTTTCATTGATGAAATTCATATGCTAGTTGGTGCAGGTAAAACAGATGGTGCAATGGATGCAGGTAACATGCTTAAACCGATGTTAGCTAGAGGTGAATTGCATTGTATTGGCGCAACAACGTTAAATGAATATCGACAATACATTGAAAAGGATTCTGCATTAGAAAGACGTTTCCAAAAAGTGAATGTTAAAGAACCAGACTTAGAAGATACGATTTCAATTTTAAGAGGTTTAAAAGAAAGATATGAAGTTCACCACGGTGTACGTATACAAGATAGAGCATTAGTTGCAGCAACAGAACTATCAGATCGATATATAACTGATCGATTCTTGCCAGATAAAGCGATAGACTTAGTAGACCAAGCTTGTGCAACTATTAGAACAGAAATGGGCTCTAATCCTACAGAATTAGATGCTGTAAACAGACGTGTTATGCAACTTGAAATTGAAGAAAATGCACTTAAATCTGAATCTGATCAAAGTAGTCAAATTCGATTATCAGAACTTCAAAAAGAATTGGCAGATGAAAAAGAAAAACAACAACAATTACAAAGTAAAGTTGAACAAGAAAAAGAACAAATCAAATCTCTTCAAGATAAAAGAGCAGAGTTAGACGAAAGTAAACAAGCGTTAGAAAATGCAGAAAATCAATATGATTTAGGTAAAGCTGCCGAACTTAAACATGGTAGAATACCTCAAATAGAAGCTGAATTAAAAGAACTTGAAAACGAATTTGCAGAAGAAACAGGTTCTGATCATGATAGATTAATTAGAGAAGTAGTAACAGATGAAGAAATTGGTTATATTGTAAGTCAATGGACAGGAATCCCTGTTTCAAGATTAGTTGAGACTGAAAGAGAGAAATTGCTTAAACTATCAGATATATTACATGAGAGAGTTGTAGGTCAAGACGAAGCAGTAGATTTGGTCTCTGACGCAGTAGTTAGAGCAAGAGCAGGTATTAAAGATCCAAATAGACCAATTGGTAGTTTCTTATTCTTAGGACCAACAGGGGTTGGTAAAACTGAACTAGCTAAGACATTAGCCGCAACTTTATTTGACTCTGAGAAACATATGATAAGAATAGATATGAGTGAGTATATGGAAAAACACTCAGTTGCAAGATTAATTGGTGCACCTCCAGGCTATGTAGGTTATGAAGAAGGCGGTCAATTAAC
Source organism: Mammaliicoccus sp. K-M42 (assembly GCF_022386375.1). NCBI lineage: Bacteria > Bacillati > Bacillota > Bacilli > Caryophanales > Staphylococcaceae > Mammaliicoccus > Mammaliicoccus sp. K-M42. Next base: position 20,738 of record NZ_JAJNIS010000030.1, read on the forward strand.
AGAAGCAGTAAGAAGACAACCTTATTCAGTAATTCTTCTAGACGAGATAGAAAAAGCTCATAATGATGTATTTAACGTATTGCTACAATTATTGGATGAAGGTAGATTAACAGATGCAAAAGGTCGAAGTGTTGACTTTAAAAATACAATCATTATTATGACAAGTAATATAGGTTCCCAATATTTATTAGATGGTGTAACAGATGAAGGTGAAATCGATGAAGCAGCTAAAAAACAAGTAAATGAAAGTTTACATGCATACTTCAAACCGGAAATATTAAATAGAATGGATGACATCGTACTATTTAAACCATTATCAATTAAAGATATGAGCTACATTGTCGACCACATTATTACTAATTTAAATATTAGATTAGAAGATCAACACATTAAAATTAATGTAGATCAAGAAGTTAAAGAATGGATCGCACAAAAAGCATATGAGCCACAATTTGGAGCAAGACCTTTAAAACGATTTGTTCAAAGACAAATTGAAACACCATTAGCGAGAATGATGATAGGTCAAGAAATGAAAGAAGGCACTATTATAGATGTACATCTCGTTGAAGACGAAGTGAAATTTGAAATAAATGAATAAAAAAATTCCCGTCAACTAAAATTGACGGGAATTTTTTATGAATGTTGTGCGTTTTGTTTGTCTGAAGAAGATTTACCAACTAAAATATCTAATAGAATAATAACTACTGTAAAGACAATAGCATAAACTGTAGGACTAACAAAATTCAGCGATTCTGTTGAGCCACCTAAACTATGTAAAACAAAGTTAATCATTTGTGATAATACGAATGCCCAAATTAATGTTAAAATGTAATGCATGACTCATCCTCCGTAACTTTTTATATCATATCTTTCATTATAATTAACTTTTTATAAATTGTATACCTATTATGATGAAAACGATTTAAAATATTTCATAAAAGAACTCAGCGCTTGTGCATTAAGGCAAAAGTGTGTTAAATTAGTACCTGATAATAACAACAGATTATAAGAAGGTGTCAATATAATGGATATTGGTATAAAAGGTTTTGGTGCATATGCGCCGAAGCAAGTGGTAAAAAATGATCATTTTGAAAGTTATTTAGATACATCAGATGAATGGATAACTAAAATGACTGGTATAAAAGAAAGACGTTTTGCTGCAGAAGATGAAGATACAAGTGATTTAGCATATGAAGCGGCAGTTAGAGCGATAGAAGATTCAGGTATTGATAAAGAAGAAATTGAAATGGTCATTGTAGCAACATCAACAGGTGATAAACCATTTCCAACAGTTGCAACAACTTTACAAAAAAGATTAGGCTTAAACAAAGTACCATCAATGGACCAACTTGCAGCATGTACTGGGTTTATTTACGGTATTGTTACTGCACAACAATTTGTAAATTCAGGTTTATATAAAAACGTATTAGTAGTTGGTGCTGATAAGTTAACAAAAATTACGGATATGAATGATAGAAGTACTGCAATTTTATTCGGTGATGGAGCCGGTGCTGCCATAATTGGTGAAGTATCTGAAGGTAGAGGTATCTTAGGTGTTGAACTTGGTTCAGATGGAAACGGTGGACCATACCTATATCAAGATATGGATGAACATACTATTCAAATGAATGGACGTGAAGTGTTCAAGTTTGCAGTAAGAATTATGGGTGAAGCTTCTACTAAAGTAGTGGAAAAAGCAGGTTTACAATCAAGTGATATTGATATGTTTGTACCACATCAAGCCAATATTAGAATTATGGAATCTGCACGGGAAAGATTAGGTATTGAAAAAGAAAAAATGAGCGTAACGGTAGATAGATTTGGGAATACTTCTGCTGCATCAATACCCTTAAGTATTGCATATGAATTAGAACAAGGTAAAATAAAAGACAATGATACAATAGTCCTGGTAGGATTTGGTGGTGGCCTGACTTGGGGTGCCATAACGTTACGCTGGGGTAAATAGGAGGAAATTGAACAATGACAGAAAATAAGCGTGTTGTAATGACTGGTTTAGGGACATTAAACCCTTTAGGTAATGATGTACCTACAACTTGGAAAAATGCAATTAACGGTGAAAACGGCATAGACGAAGTAACAAGAATTGATGTTTCTGAATTTCCAGCTAAATTAGCAGGTGAATTAAAAGATTTTAGCATTGACGAACATATACCTAAAAAAGATGCTCGTAAAATGGATAGATTTACTCAATATGCTATTGTAGCCGCTCGTGAAGCTTTAAAAGATTCCAAATTCGAAATAACAGATGAAAACAGTCATCGTATTGGTGTTTGGATTGGATCAGGTATTGGCGGAATGGAAACATTCGAATACTCACATAATATGTTATTGAAACGTGGTCCTAAAAGAGTAAGTCCATTTTTCGTACCAATGATGATTCCAGATATGGCTACTGGACAAGTATCAATCGATTTAGGTGCAAAAGGTCCAAACGGTTGTACAGTTACAGCTTGTGCAACAGGTACAAACTCAATAGGTGAAGCCTTTAAAATCATTCAACGTGGCGCTGCTGATTTGATGTTAGCTGGTGGGTCAGAAGCACCTATTACAGAAATGGCAATGGCTGGATTTAGTGCTAATAAAGCATTGTCTACAAATCCTGATAAAAATACTGCATGTCGTCCTTTCCAAGAAGGTAGAGATGGTTTTATCATGGGAGAAGGTGCTGGAGTAGTTGTTCTTGAATCACTTGAGTCAGCTGAAGCTCGTGGCGCTCACATATATGCTGAAGTAGTAGGTTATGGATCAACGGGTGATGCATACCATATTACAGCTCCTTCACCAAATGGAGAAGGCGGAGCACGTGCTATGCAAGAAGCAATTAAAGATGCTGGAATTAAACCAGAAGATATTCAATATTTAAATGCTCATGGTACAAGTACACCAATCGGCGACTTATATGAAGTATTAGCAATTAAATCTACTTTTGGTGAAGCTGCTAAGAACTTAAAAGTAAGTTCGACTAAATCGATGATGGGTCATTTACTTGGTGCAACAGGAGCAGTTGAATCTATTCTGACAGCATTATCAATTGAAAATAGTATTGTAGCACCAACAATCAATGCTGATTCACCTGATCCAGAAATAGATTTGGATTATACACCAAATGAAGCTACTAAATTAGATATCGAGTACGCTATGAGTAATAGTCTTGGTTTCGGTGGACATAACGCAGTATTAGTATTTAAAAAGTATCATAAATAATAAAGCTAGATAGAAGTCTAACTAGAAATATATTATAATTTTCTACATAAAGCACCTCGTTAATTTGATTTTTATTAATTAAATTATACGAAAGTGCTTTATTTTTTTGTGAAAATAGATATTGGTACGATTTTGTAAAGTGCTGACGCCTGAGGGAATAGTATGTGTGAGAGACTACAGGCTCGAACCATACCCCTAGGCAAGCATGTACGAACAAAATCGAATGATTTTATAAAAAATAGATATTGGTACGATTTTGTAAAGTGCTGACGCCTGAGGGAATA
>NZ_JAJNIS010000031.1:0-23300 GCF_022386375.1 Mammaliicoccus sp. K-M42
GTAGATTAATTCAACAGTTAATCTAAGAGTTGGGCTTTGTTGTAGATTAATTCAGCAGTTAATCTAAGAGTTTGCCTGAGTTGTAGATTAATTCAGCAGTTAATCTAAGAGTTTGGCTTTGTTGTAGATTAATTAGGCAGTTAATCTAAGAGTTCGGCTGAGTTGTAGATTAATTCAACAGTTAATCTAAGAGTTGGGCTTTGTTGTAGATTAATTCAGCAGTTAATCTAAGAGTTTGCCTGAGTTGTAGATTAAGTCAGCAGTTAATCTAAGAGTTCGGCTAAGTTGTAGATTAATTCAACAGTTAATCTAAGACATGCTCAAAATTAACACCACACAACGAAAAGAGCTTAGAACATTTACGTCCCAAGCTCTTTCAATTTTTTATCAAACCCTATCATCACATATGCACTATAATTCTGTTCTAAGTTCCCACAATTCTGGGAAGAATGCTTGATCAATGACACGTTTCAAATAGTTAACGCCTGAACTTCCGCCTGTCCCTATTTTAAATCCTATAATTCTTTGTACAGTCTTCATATGTCTAAATCGCCATTGACTATATCTATCTTCAACGTCTGTTAATTTTTCTAGTAATTCATATAGTTCAAAGTAATCTTCTGAATTTAAATAAATTTCTTTAAATGCTTCTTTGACTGAATCATTGCGTTCGTAATTCTTTGTTACTTCTCTGTTTAACACATCTTTATCGATATTGAATCCTGCTCTATTCACTGCTTTGATTGTTTCATCGTATATACTTGGTCTTTCAAGTTGATTTTTTAATTGATTATAAATATTTGGGTCTTTTTCATATATTTTCAACGCGTGTGTTGTTTTATAACCTAGGCTATATTCAATCATTCTATTTTGAAAAGATTGGAATCCAGAAGAGTTTCCTAAATCTTCTCTGAATTTCAAATAGTCACTTGGTGTCATCGTCGATAATACTTCCCATACTTGAATGAGTTGTTTTTGAATATTACCTACTCTTGCTAATTTTTTAAAAGCTTGTTTATATTGATCTAGTTTTATATCTTCACAAGCTGAATTAATTTCATGAATAATCAAGTTCATCCATAGTTCTGAAACTTGATGTACAATAATAAATAATTTCTCATCGTGTGCATCTGTTAAGGTGTGTTGTGCTGATAATATTTTATCTAAACCTAAGTACTCACTATATGTCATATCTTCTGTAAAATCCGTTTTAACACTTTCCCCTTTAATTGATTCATCTTGATAATGGCTCATTATTATTCCCCCTTTTTTGCTATAGTTGCTCTTATTGGTGAACCGTCTGCACCAACGATATTCAATGGTAACCCTATAAAATCATAATATCCTTGTGTAACATCTTCTAATAATAAATTTTCAATATTGATAATATCATAGCGATTAAACGCATGATGATTATCTAAAGTTTTAGAATCTATGTCATCTACTGAAGGTACATCAATTCCAAATACTTTTATACCAATTGATGACAAATAAGCGATTGCTTCTTCAGTTAGGACTGGAACTGTATCCGGAAACACATCAGCATGAGCTTGAGACTTTGTTTTAATCATAATTATTGTCCCTTTAATATCGAAACCTTCTAGTATCTCTCGCGTAATAAGCGCTTCTCCAATTACTTCTACTAAAGTAGCTTCTCCAATTAGTCTATTCACATCAATCTCATGAATCTTTATTCCATCATTATCAAAATGAAATGGTGCGTCCATATGTGTCCCTATATGCGTGCTCGTTGAAATACAACCAATATTTACAGACCCTGTTTCTTCTTTAGTTGCAGATAATTCAAAACGGAAAGGCTCATCTCCTGGCCAATTTGCTATATCATTTGTTAATGGTTGTGTAATATCAATCCACATAAACATGCTCCTCTACTTGTGTAATCGTTTTCGTTTTACCTTCTTTTAATTCTATTGTACATGAATTCTGATATTTAAGGTGGATACTGTTTAGCAATGAATGATATTTGGGTAAACTCATAATGAGGTGAATGAACATGTCATACATACGTGTACACGGAGCAAACCAGAATAATTTAAAAAATATTAATATAGATATCCCGAAACATCAATTAACAGTCTTCACTGGAAGATCTGGTTCGGGAAAATCATCACTAGTTTTTAGTACTTTAGCAGCTGAATCTGAACGTTTATTAAATGAAACTTATTCAAGCTATGTACAAAATCAACTGACATCTTATGAAAAGCCGGATGTTGATAGAATAGAACATCTACCAGTTGCCATGATTATAAATCAAAAAAGATTGGGTGGAAATTCACGTTCAACTGTAGGAACAATATCTGACATTTACGCTTCAGTTAGACTTTTATGGTCAAGAGTGGGTGAGCCTTTTGTTGGATATTCGAGCGTATTTTCATTTAATAATCCAAGTGGCATGTGCGAACGTTGCCAAGGACTCGGTTATGTTGAAGATATCGACTTAAACGAGTTGTTAGATTATGATAAATCTTTAAATGAAGATGCGATAAAGTTCCCATCATTTAGACCAGATAGCTGGCGTGGCAAACGTTATTTATATAGTGGTTTATTTGATAATGACAAGAAGCTTAAAGACTTTACTAAAGAAGAAATGGACACATTCCTTTATACAAAACCCAAAAAACTTAAAAATCCTCCAGAAAATTGGCCAAAAACTGCTAAATTTGAAGGTTTGATTCATCGTTTTAGACGCTCATTTCTATTGAATGATAATTTCGAAAAGAAACGTTTTCTAGAAGACGTAAATAGAGTTGTCACTTCCCATAAATGTCCAAAATGTCATGGTAAAAGACTAAACGATAAAATTTTAAGTTGTAAAATAAATGGACTGAGCATTACTGATTTTACAGCTCTTTCAATAGATGATGCGATTGAATTTCTAAATAAACTTAAAGACAAAAAAGCTGCATATATTATTAAACCATTATTAGAGCAGTTAGAAGCTTTATCTTATGTTGGATTAAATTATTTAACATTGGACCGTAAGACACCTTCTCTATCAGGAGGAGAATCTCAACGCATTAAATTAATACGTCACTTAAATAGTCCACTATCTGACCTCGTCTATATTATTGATGAACCTAGTGTTGGCTTACATCCTGAAGATATTGAAAAAATAAATGACATTATGAAATCTATAAGAGATAAAGGCAATACAGTACTCGTCGTAGAACATGACCCTGACGTTATTCGTATTGCAGACCACGTTATAGACATTGGACCCGGTGCAGGCAAACATGGTGGTGAAATTACATTCACAGGTACTTATCATGAATTGTTACAATCTGATACTTCTACTGGTAAAGCTTTAAAACGACAACACAAATTAAAAACATTACCTAGAAACGCACAGAGCTACATCAATTTAAAAAATATATCAGAAAACAACTTAGTAAACGTGTCCGTTGATATACCTAAAAATATTTTGTCTGTTATTACAGGTGTAGCAGGTTCCGGAAAAAGCACATTATTAAAAGCAGGACTTAAATCTCAGAAAGAGACTACTTTCATTGACCAAAAACCTGTACATGCTTCAAATCGTTCAAACTTACTAACTTATATGGATCTCTTTGATGAAGTAAGAGAATTCTTCAGCAAAGAAACAGGACTAAAGAAAAGTATGTTTAGCTACAACTCAGAAGGTGCCTGTCCAGAATGTCATGGTAAAGGCGTTATCAAAACAGAACTTGCATTTATGCCTGACTTTTCACAAGTTTGCGAAGTGTGTAAAGGGACCAGATATAAACCAGAAGTATTAGAAGCCAAAGTAAACGGTTATTCAATAGCAGATGTATTAGCACTAACAGTTGAAGAAGGAATGAACATATTTAAAAATAACAATAAAGTATACACACGTCTTAAACATTTAGAATCAACCGGCCTACATTATATGACTTTAGGACAATCACTAGATACATTATCAGGCGGAGAAATACAACGCGTTAAACTGAGCAGATATTTAGATCAATCCGCTTCAAACCAAATATTCATATTCGACGAACCAACAACAGGACTGCATGAAGATGACATACCAACATTATTATCATGTTTCGAACAACTCATCCAACAAGGCAACACCGTCATATTAATAGAACATAACTTGACTATGATGACACATGCAGACTGGATAATCGACGTAGGACCCGGAGCAGGCATGATCGGAGGTAAAATATTATATAGTGGCGAACCAAAAGGCTTATTAGAAATAGAAGAATCAGTAACAGCCAAACATTTGAATAGATATGTAGAAATATAGAAAACCCCCCACCTAATTCGAAGAAGATAAACTTTCGAATTAGGTGGGGTGATTTAATATAGGAAGTAAATAGATTTCATGTTAAAGAGATATCGTGCGTTTTGCTCGGATTTGACTCGAATCGCACGATATCTCCTCAGTCTTCGTGCGATTCTAATCAGTCTTCGTGCGATTCTAATCAGACCAATATTAAGATCGAAGTTTATACTTCAAATTCTTCTTTTTCTCTTAATTTTTCTTTAACGTAATCATAGTTTCCTTCAAATTTAGTTAATTTTTTATCTTTTAATAAATATGTTATATCAAATAGCTTATTCAAGAAGTATCTATCATGTGAAACTGCGATGATTGTACCATTATAATCTAACAATGCGTCTTCTATTGTTTCTTTTGCATCTATATCTAAATGGTTTGTTGGTTCGTCTAATACTAGCACGTTAAAATCTTGATTCACAATTTGTGCCCAACGTAATCTCATTTTTTCTCCACCACTTAGACTACTGATTTTATTAAATACATCTTCTCCATAAAACATAAATTGTGCAAGTATATGTCTAGCTTGACCTTCTGTTACATGAACTACATCTCTAAATGTTTCGATAACTGATTGGTTATCAATATTTTCAAAAGTGTGTTGTGATAAATAACCTATTCTTAAATTAGATGCTCTTTTAACTATTCCTTCATCTGGTTCTATTTGATTAATCATCATTTTTAATAATGTACTCTTTCCTGTTCCATTATCTCCTATTATAGATACATGTTCTTTTCTTCTAATGAGTAAATCAATTTCTTCAAACAATATATCTTCGTACATCTTAGAAACACTTTCTAATTCTATTACATCGTTAGAAACGCGTTGTCCTTCTGCTAAATTCACGTTCATTCTTTTATGTTCTAGTATAGGCTTATCTAATTTCTTTATTCTATACAATGCTTTTTCTATACTTTTTGCCCGTTTAAATAAAGCTGCATTTGGTGGATTTGCTTGGCTTGCCCATAATCTTAATTGCTTAATCGAGTCTTCCATTTTCTTAATTTTCTTTTGTTGTGTTTGATATGCTTCAAATTCATTTATAATTCTTACTTCTTTTTCTTTAACAAAATAACTATAATTACCATGGTATACATGCAATTGACCTTGATCAATTTCTAATATTTGATTAACAGTGTCATCTAAAAAGTATCTATCATGAGAAACTATGACAACTGCGCCTGAATATTGCTTAATAAAATCTGCTAACCAATCAATAGATGAAATGTCTAAATGATTGGTAGGTTCATCTAATAATAACAATTTAGGTTGTTGTAATAGTATTTGAGCTAACCCTACTTTCGTTCTTTCTCCTCCAGAGAGTTTCTCCCACGTATGATTTAATAAATGATTTATTTTTAATCCGTGACTTACTCGTCTTATTTGAGCATCTATTTCATATCCACCTAGTTGTTCGAACAATTCTTGTAATTGCCCATACTTCTTTAATAATAGTTCAATTTTGTCAGTTTCATTAGCCATCTCAGCTTCGATTAACTGCATTTTCTGTGAAATGTTATTAACTTCTTCAAATACTTCAGTTAAACATTCATATACTAGTTTGCCATCTTCATAGTTTGGTAATTGATTCAAATATCCAATTGATATATTCTTCTGCCAGCTTATTTGCCCTTCTGTAGGTGATTCTATACCAGCCATCAATTTTAATAATGTACTTTTACCTTCACCATTTCTTCCAACTAGCCCTACACAGTCCCCTTCATTCAAGTCATATTTAATATCTTCAAATATAACATCACCTGTATAAGACTTAGATAATTTAGACATGTTTATAATATTCATATTGCTTCCTCCAAAATCGTGCTACAAGGAAGCTGGTGTCAGACATTCCTTATAGCTATATTTTTCTTCAAAAAAGACATACTTCGCCAATTTTGGAGAAACATTCGCAAATTTGTTGCGTACGATTACAAAGAATCTGCAACTATGAGCTAAAAGAAACATCTGAAACACCTCCGTTCATCAAAGTTATCTTTATTATATTACTGGTATTGTTATTTTACAATGCGATTCATTATTCTAAATCTTCGCCGATATTAACATTTGTGACGTAATTATCTACTATTGTAAATATAATAAGATTCCCCTCTACAATGAATCTATAATTTTTTCCGTTACTAGTTTCTTCTATAGTATAATCATTTCCATAAGCATTCATAATTTGTGATTTAGATATATGTTTCTGTTTCACTGGAAACTTGACACTAGCAGCATAATTATCGTTGTGGTTATTACCAAAATAAAACGTTTGATCATAAGAATTCATATTTTTAAAAGTTTCTCCATCATTTGATTGAGGTTGAACAATTCTATGACCATTCATTGTTACGTTCTTGTACACTAATGCGTTGATGAAAGTTGAATCTAAGATAAAGCTACCATCATGCCCTGTATTACCTTGATACTTATAGTAAGGTGTTGTTGCAGCTTCGACATCATTACCATCTTGACTAGGGATATTTACTACTCCAAACATTGTTCCGATTGAAATTCCTGTTGCAATTGTTAACTTTGCCACTTTATTCATTTCCACCACTCCCTTTTAGTATAATTGTACACTTACATATTACAATAACATTACAAAGATTTCAAAAATGTTACGTCAAACGTTTTTCATTCTATAAGTAGTAATAATACTGATAATTCAGTCTTCTGATGATATAAATCTATTTAAACTTACTCGCACTAACTATGCAGTCTTTTATAATATTACTTAAAAGCTACAATAATCTTATTAAACTCATAGGATTTACTGAATCTTTATAACTTCAGAAAATTTTTATACTTCTTTCATCGATACTCAAAGCACTTTTCCAATGTTGAATGTCTCTCTTAATATCGAAGTTCAAAACTGTCATGAAAGTATTCCGTACGTAACATCTATTTTCCGGACTTTTTCATACAATTGCATACAATTGGTAAATTTAAGTGTAATATTACAAAATATCTCAACTGTAATTCTTTATTACAATATTTCTTGCACATTGTAATCTTTTGTTATTTGACTGTAATTTACAAAGCCTTTATTTATGTTATTGTTGTCTTGTCCCAATTTTCAGGGGAGAATTTTTAACTAACAAAGAAATCATCATCTTAAATTAAGATACTAATAAATAAAAAATTATTCGGAGGGTTTTACAATTATGAAAAAAGCAATTTTAACTTCATCATTAGCAGTAGCAATCGGAGCAACAGGAGTAGCATCTTCACAAGTAGCAGATGCATCTGAACAAGGCGTAAATAAAGAGCAATTAGCTCAATTAGCTCAATCAAATTCACCAGAACTTAATGAACATGCTGTCCAAGAAGGCGCATATGACATTAATTTCACATTAGATGGATTCGAATATAACTTTGAATCAGATGGATACAACTTTACTTGGGAATATCATGCAACTAATGCAGCTGACACTGAAAGCACTCAAGCTCCAGTAGCTCAACAACAACCAGTTGCTGAACAAAACGTAGCTGAACAAACTCCAGCTCCAGCAGCAAACAACACTGCTAGCGAACAAGCAACTCAAGAAGCGCCAAAACAAGTAGAAGCGCCAAAACAAGAAACTCAAGCACCAGCTCAACAACAAACACAACAAGCGCCAGCTCAAGAAACTAAATCATCTTCAGCTTCTGAAGGTTCAAGTGTAAACGTTAATGATCACTTAAAAGCTATCGCTCAACGTGAATCAGGCGGCGACTTAAAAGCTGTTAACCCATCATCAGGTGCAGCTGGTAAATACCAATTCCTACAAACTACTTGGGATTCAGTAGCTCCAGCAGAATACAAAGGTGTATCACCTACAGAAGCTCCTGAACATGTACAAGATGCAGCAGCTGTTAAATTATACAACACTGCAGGCCCTTCACAATGGGTAACTGCATAATTAATTAAGCAGTACTAAAATTTTATTCAACAAACTAATCCAACGCCCTCGGCAATAGCCGAGGGCGTTTTTTTATTGATTTAATATTCTATTTACATAACTTGCAACTTCCGGAAATGAAGTATAACCATCCCTATCACAAAAATGTCCATCGTGTTCAATGGTTACAAATTCAGAATTTAACTTTTTCGCTAAATTTTCACTGAGTTTATATGGAACTACGCGATCGTTTGTCGCAATAATACTTATAATATTGGGTACTATTTCTTTAAGTTTTTCAAAATCTATATTAGTATGCTGAATATAATCATCGAGTTTACTTAATTCCGGGATTTCTTCATAAAATCCTGCAACCAATACAAGACCTTTAATGTTCAACTTACCATCATACTTCGAAAGATAATTCAGCACCGTCACAACACCTAAACTATGCGCAACAATCACATTTTCACCAGAAGTTAAATCCACCTCTGCCTTTAACCTATCCGTCCAATCACTCAATATAGGATTTGAAGAATTAGGAAAATCTAAAATCTTACTATCAACACTAGGAACATGTTGAGTCAACCACTTAAACCAATGCTTTTGACTATTAGCATTGTAACCATGTGCTATATATAAATATTTATTCATAACAATCACCTTTCGATTTAATGTACAAGTGCATTAATGATCCCTATAATAATTCCTCCAAATGGAAAAACGAGCCACCAAAATTTTGAAAAGAACTCCCAACCATTCCTTGGTCTATTATAATTAATATCTTGTTGAGGTGTTTCTCTGTAAGTTTCAATAATCGTTTTCTTTAAATTTTTATCTCCTTTTATTAACTCATCTAAAGATAAATCGAATATATCACTCATTTGAACTAGTATATCTATGCCAGGATACACCTTACCCAGTTCCCATTTAGAAACACTTTGTCTTGTTACATGTAATTTAGCAGCCAATTCATCTTGTGACCATCCATTAAGCTCACGTTCTTCTTTAATTTTCGATCCAATATTCATGATTATTCACCCCTTTTCTACACTATAGAACTAATCATACAAAAAGTCCCGAAACTATTTTTTGCTTCCCACAGCAACCAGAAGTTGCGACCTTATTAAACCAACTCTTACTTAGGTTATACCCATTTTCACAATTTTTATATTTAGAATACGGTCATACTACCCTCCGTCTCCTAATAAATATAAACATTATTGTAGGGATTACTAGCGTAGAATATCTACAAACATTAATAATAAATAATGTTTGTTATACTAAATAATATAAATATATTTTAAGGAGTGAGTAAATTGGCTATTCCTATTATTATAGATACAGATCCTGGTATAGATGACATCATTGCAATTTCTGCTGCCATACATAGTAAAGATTTAGATGTGAAACTCATTACTTCAGTAGGCGGTAATGTTGGAATTGAACATACTACACAAAATGCATTAGATATTGTAAATTACTTTAAAAAAGATATACCTGTAGCAAAAGGTGTCGATACACCACTCATCAATAAGCTTGCTACTGCTGAACATGTTCATGGACATAATGGAATTGGTAATGTGCAATTTAAGACTTCATCTCAAACAAATATTTTAGAAGATCATGCCGTTATAGCAATGAAAGAAACGATTATGAATTCTGAAGAACCTATAACTTTAGTTCCTATTAGTCCTTTAACTAATATTGCATTATTATTTTCACTCTTCCCAGAAACTAAAAGCAATATTAAACAAATTGTTTTAATGGGTGGCGCTGCAGTCGGAGGAAATGCAACACCATTAGCTGAATTCAATATATATGTAGACCCACACTCAGCTCAAATCGTATTTAATCAAGATATCCCTATCGTTATGTGTGGTCTTGATGTAACGAGAGAAACTATGATTAACCAGGATGATATACAAACACTCAAAAAACAAGGAGACTTTGGCAACTTAATAACTGACATGTTAGAAGTCTATAATGATGTAAATTCAGGTAAAAAACACGAACATATCATACATGATTTATGTACATTATTTTATTTACTTTATCCAGAAATGTTCACAACAGAGCGAGCTGACGTTTCCGTTATAACAGAAGGACAAGCAGCCGGATGTACATACACAGAATTTAATAAAGAAGGTAAAGTTGAAGTCTGTATGCATGCAAATAATAAACAATTTAGAGAAAAATTTGTAGAATTCGTAAAAGACATACATCAAGCGAGATAGAGAATAATATACAAGTGAATATTGAGATTGTGCTTACTGGCAGAATTACGAATTATGCTCCTTAACAACACATCTTACGGACATTTCTCTGAATTATGTCTCTAACACCACATCTTACGGACATTTCTCAGAATTTTGTCCCTAACGACACCTCTTACGGACATTTCTCGGAATTATGTCCCTAACAACACCTCTTACGGACATTTCTCAGAATTATGTCCCTTAGCACCCCTCTTACGGACATTTCTCAGAATTTTGTCCCTTAGCACCCTTCTTACAGACATTTATAACGATTTTGTAGTGCGGACGCCTGAGGGAATAGTATGAGTGAGAGACTACAGGCTCGAGCCATACCCCTAGGCAAGCATGCACGTACAAAATCGTAAGATTATATAAAACTGTATATTTATAACGATTTTGTAAGTGCTGACGCCTGAGGGAATAGTATGCGTGAGAGACTACAGGCTCGAGCCATACCCCTAGGCAAGCATGCACTTTACAAAATCGTAAAATAAAAAAACAAGCATATCACTGTAAAACTGAAAAGTTCAGTTAAGTGATATGCTTATTTATTTTGAGTTAGGACTTCTGTCGCACTCTCGATATTATTTTATTAATATTCACCTTTATCTATTCTATGATAACCTCTTAAGAAATAAATAAGTGTCATTGCTGATAGGAATACTATACCGATAATTACCGATACTCTTGTTTCTGCGTTAAACAACATACCGATTAATACTAAAATAAAGAATCCTAATGTTATATAGTTTGTATATGGTGCGAATGGCATCTTGAATGGATGATTTTTAATTTCTTCTGGATGTTTTTTTCTAAATTGTATGTGACTTAGTAAAATCATAAACCAAGGTACCATACCTGGTAAAATAGATGCACTGTATACATACACGAATATATTTTCAGAACCATCTATTACTAATGGTAGTACAATATTTAAGATAACACCTACAAAAATACCAATTGAAATGGCTAACACTGCAAAGAATGGAACGCCTGTTTTCATTACTTTCGTAAATATACGTGGCATTTGTCCTTTTTGAGCTAACGTATATACCATACGACTTGAACTAAAGATTCCTGAGTTACAACCAGACATTGCAGCTGTAATTACAACAAAGTTAATTAATCCTGCTGCTATTGTAATACCAACTTTTGCAAATGTTGCAACGAATGGACTACCTACATTACCTAATTGATCCCAAGGATAAACAGTTACAATAACAAATATTGCACCTATGTAAAAGATTAATATACGCCATATAACACCGTTTACAGCGTTTTTAATATTTTTCTGTGGATCTTTAGTTTCACCTGCTGTAATACCTATTAACTCTACACCTTGATAGGAACCAACAACCATTGATAAAGCAAAAAAGAAGCCTATAATACCATTAGGGAAGAATCCTCCGTGTTCAGTTAAATTGCCTAAGCCTATAGCATTTCCGCCATTTCCTAGCCCAAAGAATATTAAACCGAAACCTGCAATAATCATTAAAATAATTGTCACTACTTTTATCATAGCAAACCAGAATTCAAATTCACCGAATGCTTTAACTGAAGTTAAA
Organism: Mammaliicoccus sp. K-M42; assembly: GCF_022386375.1. NCBI lineage: Bacteria > Bacillati > Bacillota > Bacilli > Caryophanales > Staphylococcaceae > Mammaliicoccus > Mammaliicoccus sp. K-M42. The sequence continues at coordinate 12,012 of NZ_JAJNIS010000031.1, forward strand.
TTTGCTGCTGCCAATGTAACTACAACTATGACTCCCGGTACCCAAGTTGGTAATTCTGGCCACCAATATTGCATATATTGTCCAACGGCTATAACTTCACTCATCCCTACTACTATCCATTGGAATATATTACTCCATGCGGTTACATAACCTGCAACTGGATGTAAATAATCACTTGCATAGTTAGCAAATGAACCAGTCGTTGGATATAAGTAAACTAATTCTCCCATTGCTCTCATTACTAAATATAAGAATAGACCTGCTACTAAATAAGCAAATATTGCAGATGGCCCCGTCCATTTAATCGTACTTGATGCACCCATGAATAAACCAACACCAATAGTACCACCAAGTGCGATCATCTGTACTTGACGAGAACTAAGACCTCTTTTTAAATGATTGTCTTCCATTATTTCGTGTCACTCCTTGTTTCAATTCATCAAATTTTAAATGCGTCAAACTTCATGGGACAATTATACTATAAAGTGTCAGAAAATAAAGCGTTACTAGAAAGCGTTTTCTGAATTTTATTATTTTAAATGAATTATGTTCATAATATTGTAATTTATTCATAAATATCATCTATTTTCTACAAAAAAAGTGATATTTTAACTCTTTCGCTAAAATATCACTCTTGTATTTCCAAGTATATTTTATTGTATTATCTCTGCCATTGTTCTGTTCACGCTTCCTGCATATATAGAACCAAATTTCACTAAATGTACCATTAATAAATAAAGTTCATAAAATTTAATTCTATCATCTGAACCTTTGCTTAAAGGTAAAGCTTCGTTGTATGCATCATAAAATTCATTCGTAAATCCTCCGAACACTTTTGTAGCTCCAAGGTCAAATTCTCTATCACCATATAAAGGTGACGGGTCGAATAGAGCAGGTTCTCCATTAGATAAGAACATGTAATTACCTGCCCATAAATCTCCATGTAATAATGAAGGTTTACTATTATGATTTTCTAAAGTTTTGATTATCTTTTCACGCACTTTTTCAAATAATGAAAGTTCTTCTCTAGACCATAATCCTCTATTCACAATTTCATCTCTCAATTGGTCTAGCCTTTGTTCTACAAATATATTAATCCACGTATCTTTCCAACCATTTTCAAAAGTAATATCACTTCCATGATAAGGCAAATGGAATCCAAACTTACCATGTGGCTCATGATGACTGTGTAACTTCGCCACAAGCTTTCCTAGTTCTCTTTGATTTTCAGAATGACCTTCTTCGAGATAACTTAACAATAAATAAGCATCTCCATTAATTTGTCCATGAGCTTTAACAACAGGAGCAGTTACATCAGCCGCTTCAAACGCTTCTAAGCCGGCAATTTCAGCTGCATAAAAGTCATCACTTCTATCATGTTGAACAAGCAAAAAATATGGTCCATTTGTCGTTTCTATTCTATATGCTTCATTTACATCTCCACCACTAACTGGTTTCATTTCTTGGATATTATCTATAGGTAATTGTGATTGCCAATCTTTATTCATGACTATCCCTCCTATATAATAGTGTAAATGAATATGATAACGAGCTCAATTATGGGATATGAGAGGTATATCTATTATCATTTCATCTGTTCAAACTGTTTTATAAAAGGTATTAATTGTTCTCCTTTTTCAGATATAGAATAATATATATTCGGTGGCATAATTTCTTCTATTCTAACTTGTAGAAATTCATTTTCAACTAATAATTCGAGTGATTGTTTAATCTTTTGCTGATCATAACTTTCAAGTTCTGAGATTAAGTCCCTCTCTTCTCTCTCTACATTGCTTAATTTAGCCAATACTATTAACCCATAGTTATGACCTAATTGATTGATGTTAGAAATAACTTTGTCCTCGTTAACTGAACGCATATTTTTACCTCTTCTCGTATAAGGTATTTTGAAAAACTTGTTTAAACTATAACATAACTTGAAAATTATATATTATCTTAACTTTCAAGATTGTTATTATAAGATTTAATGATTTCTTGTTTAGCTACATCGTCCGCTTCAAAATACCATATTTCATCATTCTCTAATTGGTTCACACCATCTATAGATATTTTCTCAAAATGTTCTGTTGCATCCTTATATTCTGAAATTAATTTCCTTGTGTCATTTAGATTAAAACTCGTTGTGATGTTATCTTGAGCCACATTCATTAATTTATTGAAGTTGTTAACATTTAAATTGTTTTTTAATTTTTTACTAGTCGCTTCTATTACTATTCTTTGTCGCTCTTGTCTACCCTCGTCATCACCAGCACCTGCTTCTTTTCGGCTGCGCACAAAATCTAATGCTTCGTCTCCAGATAACTTAACTTTTTCACCTGCTTTAAAAGTTGTTCCATTAAATTTAAATGAATTATTACTTTTAACGGAAACTCCATCTAGTGCGTCGATTGTTTTTTTAAATCCATCCATATCAACTGTAATATAACCATCTATAGGGATATTAAATTCTTTCTTCAGCGTTTGAACTGCTGTTTTTGATCCACCATACGCATAAGCATGAGCGATTTTATCATGATTTGAATATCCAGGTATATTAACAGCCATATCTCTCGGTATACTAACTAATTGTGTTTTTTTCGTTTTGGGATTGATAGAAGCCAACATGATTGAATCCGTTCTTTCTCCAATATTCTCAGATTCTCTCTCTTTATTAGAATCCACTCCAAATATTGCGATTGATATTGGTTTGTTATGTTTAATTTTTTCCTTAACATTTTTTGAATCTTGCTTATTTATTGGTTGATATACTTTATTATTTAAGTTAACAACCTTAGTTACTACGAATATTCCAGCTATTAAGATAATAGCAGCAATAAATATTGTAATCTTGCCTCTTCTTGTTAGTTTCATAGTTAAGCTCCTATATTTTTTATTTCATACTCTCGATGATAACATTTTTCTGTAACCTATTAAATATTTTTTAGGTAGTCCTAAAGTCTTATTGTTTAAAATTGTTTTTTTATTTAAAATTGAATAAAGTTAAAAAATAAAATACAAAGGAACATATATCACCATGATGAAAAATTCAAAACTCATAATAGCCTACTCAATTATTTTACTGTTAATCATCGTATCTATTCTTACTGGATACATATCTCTAATAGATAGTTCTGTAAGTCATTTTATACAAAACATGGCTGTAGACTTTAGATTACACAATTATTTATCTATTTTTTCTTTTATATTTTCACCTTTACATACAGTTATCTTAATCGCTGTCTTACTTTTAGGTTTATTCATTCTCAACAAGAAAAAGGTCTTACTTTATTTAATTTTTTCTGTAACTTCAATAATTATAGGAACATTATTAAAATATACCGTCCAAAGACCAAGACCTTCTGATTTAATTGATGGCTATAGCTTTCCAAGTTTGCACACATTAATATTATTTGTAGCTATATTTGTATTGCTCGCTTTATACAACAAAGGCATTGTAAAGGTTATTTCTGTAATTGTAATTATTTCTATGATGTGTTCAAGAATTTATTTAAATGCTCACTTTTTCTCAGATACTTTATCTAGCTTAATTATTGTTCATTTAGTTTTTTTATGTGTAAATAAGATTTCGAAAAAATACCCTATTTATTAAATATTTCACCTCCTTTATTTTGTGATACCATACAATAAAGGAGGTTTTCTTATATGAGATATAATAGCTTCAATCAACCTATTGGTGACGAGGTCAAATCTTTCCAGAATCCTAAAAATCCTAGCATTAATACAATTGAAGGTAAGTATAGTAAATTAGAACATTTAAATTCAAGTCATGTAGATGATCTGTTTACACTGTTATGTGCGAAAGAAAATGATGCAAATTGGACATACTTACCGAATGAACCGATTCACGATAGTGATGAATTCAAAGCATTAATGAATACTCGAATTGAGTCTCAAGATCCTTATTTCTTTGCGATAATAGACAAAGCAACTGGTAAAGCTTTAGGCATATTATCACTTTTACGAATTAATACTAAAGCTTCATCAATTGAAGTGGGGCATATACATTATTCATCACTTTTAAAAAGAACACGTATAGCTACTGAAGTTCAGTATTTACTTGCTAAATATGTATTTGAAACTTTAGAATATAGACGTTATGAATGGAAATGCGATAGCTTAAATGAACCTTCTAAACGAGCAGCACTTCGATTAGGATTTACATATGAAGGTACATTTAGACAAGCATTAGTATATAAAGGTAGAACTAGAGATACAGACTGGTTCTCTATTACAGATAAAGAGTGGCCAAATATTAAACAACAGTATGAAGATTGGCTAGACGAAAAGAATTTCAATAGTGATGGTAATCAAGTTAATAAACTATCAATTAAATAAATGTTTATTTTCTACTGATTGGGTATTATAAAGGTAAACTGTCGAGGAGATGAATTGATGAATAATCAAAGAATAGTCCCGCACTTATGGTTTGATAAAGAAGCCCAAAAAGCAGTCGATTTTTATATGAAAGTCTTTCCAGAATCAGAAGTTGTAACAGATGTAACTTTTACTGACACACCATCAGGAGAGTCCAAACAGTTTATTTTTAATATTTTTGGTTATAGATTTATGGCAATTAATGCTGGTCCTTACTTTGTGAAAAACCCTTCTATTTCATTTACTGTATTATTTAAACAATCAGAAGCAGACTTATTAGATAAAGTATGGTCTGCACTAGCAGAAAACGGTAAAGTAATGATGGAGTTAGAAAAATACGACTTTAGTGAAAAATACGGTTGGTTAGAAGATCAATTTGAAGTATCATGGCAACTACTAATTACCGATCAAGAATTTGATGACCGTATCAGACCGTCATTTATGTTTATTAATGATAATGTTGGTCGCGCTGAAGAAGCGATCAATTATTATACAAGCGTATTTAAAGATAGTGGTGACACTAGTAAGTATTACTATCCAGAAGGTATGGAACCAGATAAACCAGACACATTAGCTCACGCAGAATTCAAACTAGAAAATCAATATTTTGTTGCATTAGATAGTGCACACAAACATGATTTCAACTTAAATGAAGGTATTTCACTGATGCTGAACTTAGATGACCAAGAAGAAATCGATTATTATTGGGATAAATTGTCCGCCGTACCAGAATCAGAACAATGCGGCTGGGTTAAAGACCAATTCGGAGTTTCTTGGCAAATCGTACCTAAAATAATGGATAAAATGGCTGAAGAAGGTACGCCAGAACAAATCAAACGCCTAACCGAAGCGTTTTTGAAAATGAAGAAGTTTGATGTAGATACTTTAATAAAAGCATATGAAGGAAAGTAACAAAAAAGAGAAAGCATTTTGTGCTTTCTCTTTTTTATATATTAATTTTTGTGTTCTAACGCGCTAGTTTTATTTTACTGGTACTGGCCATGTCTCTAGTTTCTCTGCCATTTCCCAGAACATGTATTCATAGTAACTTGTCTTTACAACAATATCTTCTAAACGTTGTAATTCTTCTTCTGTCTTTCCTTCAGCTACGTTATTCATTAATTGAATGCAGTCTTCTTTAGATGAACTGAATTCTTGTGATGCATACATTTTAATCCATTCTCCATATAGTGGATGGTCTTTTGAACCTTCAATTTCTGCTAATTTCAAACCTATATAACTATAACTCCATGTACACGTTAGTATTGCGGCAATAACATTCTCGATTCCACCTTGTTGTGCTAAATTCAACATATAACTTGTATATGCTAATGTAGTTTGAGCTGGTTCTGTTTGTTCAAGTTCCTCTTCCGTAATCCCAAATTGTTTAGCATAGCTACGATGCAAATCCATTTCTGTATGCAAAGTATCATAAGCTAAATCGGCGTAAGTTGTCATCATCTGTAAATCTGGAGATTTAGCTGCACCAATAGAAAATAGCCTTGCATATTCAATCAAATATACATAATCTTGCTTTAACCAATGTTTAAACTTTTCTTCATCAAGTGACCCATCTCCTAATCCTTGAATAAAAGGATGATCCATATAAGACTTCCAAATTGGTTCAACTCTTTTAAATATTCTATCTGTAAATTTCATTTATATCCTCCTTATATAAAAAAACGCTATTTTCATTAAGAAAATAGCGTCTACTTATACTCTAATTATAGATATGCCACTTTCCTACGCCAGTATAAACTGGATCAGGTTCAAGGAATTTCAAAGTTTCACTTTAATCTCAGCCTTTCAAAAGGCACTTCCAGTGGTTTAATATTTTTTTATTTAATTTTCATTCAGTTACAACATATCGGTTTTGTAGTTATTTTGCAAATAAAGTTATAAATAGTCCCACGATTCTTACTTTTCTTTTCTAAATATATTCTCTTTTTTCTTTCCTCTTGCAAGTTCATCAATTAGTTTGTCTAAATATCTTATTTCTTGCATTAGTGGTTCTTCGATTTCCTCTACTCTTATTCCACAAATAACGCCTTTGATAAGTTTTCTATTTGGATTTTTGTTTGGTGCTTCTTTGAAAAATGTTTCAAAGTCGGTTTTATTTTCTAAAATTTCTTCTAATTCTTGCTGGCTATAACCTGTTAGCCAAAGGATGATTTCATCTACGTCTTCTTTTGTTTTTCCTTTTTTCTCTGCTTTAGTAACGTAATGTGGATATACACTTGAAACTGGCATTGCATATACTTTTTCTTTTTTCATGTTTTATCCTTCTTTCGTTTATGTTTGTTGACGTTGTCTTTGACTTAAAAATATAGCAATAATCGCTAACACTAATAGTGATGATGCAAAAATAAGTGCACCATTATAATTATTAGTATCTCCAATTAATATTCCTGCAAAATATGGTGCAATAACTTGTCCGAGGCTATAGAAAAATGTTAATAGTGCTACTAAATTTTTACCAGATATTGCACTCATTATTTGTCCTCGTGACATAAATAAAGTCGTTAACCCTAAGAAAGTTCCTCCAAATAAACATGAACTTATAATTAAGCTTATTGTAGTATGTGAAAACACTGGCAATATAACGCCTATAAATTGAAGCATAAATGCAAGATAAATCGCTTTAATATATCCTATCTTATTCCCTAAAACGGACCATAATACACACGAAGGTATTGCTGTTAAACCAACAAACATCCAACTTAATGCAGCATATTCTTTTAGATTTGGTATAGATTCAACAATAGCGACTAAGAAAGTACCTGTAACGATATACCCCGCTCCTTCTAGTAAATAAGCAATTGAAAAGAACACCATAAACCATTTTGTATATGTTTCATTTTTATCAGTCTCAATATTTAATTTCTTTTGCTTCAAATTTAAAGGTTCCTTTATATCTTTCATTAAGAAAATAACAATTGAACCCATTAATAAAGAAGCTACACCTAATATGATCCAAGTAGATGACCATGTCTCGCTATCTGTATATAATTGAACAAAAATACTACTCGTGAATATTCCAATTCCAACTCCACTGTATAAAAATCCAGATAAATGAGACTTACCGCCTTTATTTAAACCTTCTAATACGACATTAGAAGCAAGTACAAATACAGTACCGCTCGTAATACCAGCTACAAATCTCAGAACATTCCATGTAATAAAGTCATGCGTAAAGCCCATAAGTAATACAGAAATAATGTTGATTAATAAATATATTTTTAAATCAATGACCTTGCTTCTCATAATTAAGAATGTAGGAATCATCGCACCAATCAAGTAACCTAAATAGTTGATTGTAGCTAATAATCCAGCGTCTTGATTGCTTAAATGCGTTGCTTTTTGCATGAAAGGTAAAATGGGCGTATAAGAAAAACGTCCAATCGCCATAACAATAAAAAGTGATAGCATACCTAATATTAGTTGTTTATACGCTTTACTAGCTGACAATTTACGCACCTCGTTTTCTCTTTTAAGTAATATTATCTCTCTCATAGCATGAATACACAAGATGAATTTAAAAGAGAAAGAAGAGAAGAAAAATAAAAAGCACGCCATATCCACTATTAATAATTTTGGATTGGGCATGCTTTTTATTTACTATATTATTCTGATACTTTAATGACTTGCTTACCAAAATTATCTCCTGTAAATAATTTACGGAATGCATTTGGTATTTGGTCAAATCCTTCATCTATTGTTACTTCTGATTTTATTTTACCTTCTTGTACCCATTGTGCTAATTGTTCACTAGCTTCTTTAACGTCTTCATTAAATTGAGCAACTATAAAACCTTGCATAAGTGCTTGGTTTTTTATAAGTGTTTGTTGTATGCGAGGTCCAATGTCCTCACCTTTAAGATTATATGAAGATATTGCGCCACAAACTGGAATTCGTGCAAATTTATTAAGGTGTTTAAATACTTCGTCTGAAAGTTCTCCACCTACATTTTCAAAATATACATCTATTCCATTTGGTACTGCTTTTTCAAGTTTTTCAGCAAAATCGTCTTTTTTATAATCTACACCTTCATCGAAACCTAACGTCTCAGTTAAATAATTAACTTTCTCGGAGCCGCCTGCTATACCAACAACATGAGCACCTTTAAGTTTAGCAATTTGTCCAACTACTGACCCTACTGCTCCTGAAGCTGCTGAAACAACTACAGTTTCTCCTTCTTGTGGTTTACCAATTTTCAACAATCCTTGATAAGCTGTCATTCCTGGCATACCGAGTACACTTAAATATAAGTAAAACGGTACTTCATTAGAAGCTATTTTAGTTACGTATTTTTGGTTAATGGTTATAAATTTTTGCCAAGGCAATACACCCGTAACAACGTCTCCTTTTTGTAATTCACTTGAGTTAGATTGAACTACCTCAGCTACGATATGCCCGTTAAAAGTTTTATCTAATTCATATGACTGCGTGTAACTTTTTGAATCGTTCATTCTACCTCTCATATAAGGGTCCACGGATACATATATCGTTTTTAATAATACTTCGTCGCTACTTGGTTCTCTAACGTCGATCTCTTCATAGCGAAATACATCATCTTGAGGAATACCTTCTGTTCTTTTAGCTAATACTATTTGTTCATTTTTCATGATTTTCCTCCTAATTTATAACTAAAAATTATTCAATTTATTTCCTTTATATAAATAGATATTAGACTTGATTAATAAGAGACTCAAATAATTTGTTTTTCCTTTAATTCGATATTTCAATAAAGCTATAGAAATTCTAAGCTTTTAAAATTTACTTTTCTATTATGTTCTGTCATGATGCATTATAGTAAATAAAATTGATAGAGAGAAAGAGGTCATCTTATGATTATTATAAATGCTAAATTCGAAGTTCAATCACAATCTGTTGAACAATATGAATCATTAATAAAAAATTTAGTTGAATCATCAAGAAACGAAGAAGGAAATATCGGTTACGAACACTTTAAGTCTACAGAAAAAGAAAATACTTATTTAATGTATGAAATTTGGGAGAACCAAGAAGCAATTGAATCACATAATAATAGTGAACATTTCTTAAGCTTCTTTAGCAATGTAAAACCATTACTAGCTGGACCTGCAGATATTAAAGTAAGTTTAAATAAAGAATAATAAAAAAAAATCTATTGCCACTTTTATGGCAATAGATTTTTTGTTTTATACAGTTTTATCTTTAACTAACGGATTATCAGGTTTAATAAAGAACCACATGATAATTGCGAATACTACAGGAACCATCATTAATTGTAATGTCCATGTCCAACCAATTTTGTCTGCTAAGAAACCAGCTAAAATCGGACTTAATAGCGCACCTATATTACCCCATAAGTTCATCCAACCAGAAACAGTACCGGCAAAGTTACGACCTAAGTCTGTAGCTGTTGCCCAACTCATTCCCATTGATAAACCTACTCCACCAAGACAAAGTGATAACCAGAAGATATTCAAGTATAAGTTATCAGTAGCTAAGGCAAAGTATAATGAAATACAGAATACGACGAATCCAGTGATTGCGATAATACCACGTGCAGCAAACTTAGATTTACCGCTTGATAAAATTTTATCTGAAATTGTTCCACCTAACATAATCAGTACAAACATTGCTAACCATGGAGCACCAGCAATGAAGCCCATTTTTTCAAAATCAACATGATACTCTTCGTGTATATATGTAGGTAACCAAATTAAGAATAATGTAATTACGAACTGTACTACAAAGTATTGTGCTGCAATAGCATAAAAGCTAAAACGACTAAAGAAGATTTTCCATGGTGCAGATGTTTTTTCAGTATCCACTACATCACGCGTTTGCATAATAAATTTCTTCTCAGCTTCGTTTACCATTTTATGTTGTTCAGGTAAGTCTTTAGCGATAATTGCCCATAAAATCGCAATAATTATACCTATAAAACCAAAGATATAGAACACTGCTTCCCAACCGAATGAAGTCATAATAGCGATTGTAACGATTGGTGCAATAACTGGTCCAAAATATGATCCGGCTAATAGTGCTGAAGAAGCACGGCCTTTTTCATTTTTGTTAAACCAATAACTATTAAACACAGCATTTGATGGGTACATTGGTGCTTCACCAATACCAAATAAGAAACGTACAAAGTATAGTAAACCGTGATTTTTAACAACACCAGTTAAAATCGTAAATGCACTCCACCATAGTAAAGCGATTGTTAACATTTTCTTAGGTCCAAATTTCTCAGCAAGAATTCCTGAAGGTACTTGCATTAAAGCATAACCTAGTGAGAAGAAGGATGCTAAGAACCCGAATTGAGTTTTGTTCATATTTAAATCTTCCATCATCGGCCCAGCAATAATAGAGATGTTTGAACGGTCCATATATGCAATAATCCCTATGATGAAGAATGCTATAGCAAAATACCATCTTATATTAGTTCTTTTTTCATTCATAAATATCCAACTTTCTTAATTAATTTCCCTTTATATTCATACGGTCATATGATGACTTTAATTATTAGTAAGTCGAATATAGCATAATTAGGAAACGCTTACAATATAAAATTTAAAAAATCGGCATATATTTTATTGTGAATAAATACACAAAACACTTGAATTGACGGGGTCTATCATACAATACTCTGCAAATTTGTGTGTAAATAGATGACCGTAGTTACACTTCTTTCGACTTGTGTGAATATGGATATCTATAGTTACACTTCTTTCGATTTGTGTGAACATGGATATCTATAGTTACACTTCTCTCGACTTGTGTGAACATGGATATCTATAGTTACACTTCTTCCAACTTGTGTGAACATGGATATCTATAGTTACACTTCTTTCGACTTGTGTGAACATGGATATCTATAGTTACACTTCTTTCGACTTGTGTGAA
>NZ_JAJNIS010000032.1:0-22788 GCF_022386375.1 Mammaliicoccus sp. K-M42
TCACCTCTACAATTTTTCTTAGTCGATTACATTGTACTAAAGTGAGCTATATATGGCTCTTATTTTATTACACAATTATATGGACATATTCCGACTAGCAACATAGAACGTCTGAATTTATCAAGACAGGTCCAACATGATAAATAGAGCGTCTGAATATTGCAAGACTGGCCCAACATGATAAATAGAGTCCAAATTTATCAAGACAGGCCCGACAAGCTAAATAGACTTCCAACAAATAAGAAGCTGAGACAAATTAATTTGTCTCAGCTTCTTTCCAATATTCTATATATTAAATAAATCGTTAAATGATTCTACCATTGTAGGGTGTGTGTATATATTATCTCTTAATGTTGTATATGGTACTTCTTGGTCCATCGCAAGTTTAATCAAATTAATAATTTCTTCTGATTCTTTACCATATAAACTAGCACCTAATATCAGATTAGTATCTGCGTCTACTACTACTTTAAATAATCCTCTATCGTCATTATTCACTTTATGGCGTGGAATATTTTTAACTTCAAGTTGTCCTTCTTTAATATTATAGCCTTCTTTTTTAGCTTTACTTGCAGTATATCCAATACGTGAAAGTGGTGGGTCTAAAAATACTGTGTATGGAACGTGTCCTCTATTTTCAGTAGTACGTTGTTTGTCACCTGTTAAATGATCTTTTACAATTCGGTAATCATCTAATGAAATATAAGTGAACTGTGCGCCGCCTTTAACATCACCAACTGCATATATATGGTCTACTGTAGTTTGTAAGTATTTATTTACTTTAATTTCACCATGATCTCCAAGTTCTATATCAGTATTTTCTAAAGCAAGGTCTGTATTTGGAACACGACCAGTAGCAAGTAATACTGCATCTCCTACAACTTTACCTTGAGATGTGTGCACAACTGGACGATTATCTTCAGTTGAAAATTCTGTAACTTCAGCTTCGTCTATAAATTCAATGCCACTATTTATAAACTCTTCATATATTTTAGATGCGACATCTTTATCTTCAGTAACTAATACGTGTTTATTGTTATTAATCACTTTTACTTTACTACCTAGATTTGTAAAAATAGTCGCGAACTCTAAGGCAATATACCCAGCTCCAACTATTACAAGTTCTTCTGGTAAGTTATCTAGTGACATTATGCCTTTAGAATCATAAATATTTTCAGTAGATTTAATTCCTTTAATGTCTGGTATATTTGAACGATTACCAGTATTAATTATAATATTAGTCGCTTTAATAGTTTCAACAGTTTTATCATTTTTATCTATAAGAATGACTGTTTCATTGTCTTTGAACTGAGCTTTATACGTATATACATCAATGTTGTCATCTGAATCAAGATTATTGAAATTCTTCTTGTTTAAAGCAGATACAACATCTTTTTTACGATTCATCGCTTCTGAAAATGAATGATGCTCAGTACCTTCATGTAATAAAGTTTTACTAGGTATACAACCTACGTTAATACAAGTACCTCCGTACATATTAGAATCTTGTTCAACAACTGCAATTTGTTGACCTTTTCCCGCTAAAAATTTAGCAAGTGTTTTACCAGCTTTCCCAAAACCAATGATTAAAGTATCATAATGTTTCATGAATTTAACCTCCATTTATAGATAAATTATTATTACCATTATAATCCAATTTTAAGCGTCTGACTATTTTCTTGCACTGTCTGTTGAGAGGAATTTTTTCGAAAAATTCAAGAAAAAAGAGAAATTTTACAAAATTGGTTGACCACTTATAAGGCTAATAAGCTTGTATGTTTGTGGTACTTTTCACAAGTGATGACCTTTCACAAAAGTGTATTATTACAGTTGTTTTAATTTTTCAATCTGTTAATATACATAACTATATTGAAAGGGAGTTTACTAACACATGAAATTCAACAAAAATAAAATCAATGTTGTAGATATGAAGCAAACTAAGAAAAGTGTTTATGCAACAGGTATTGGTAATGCTATGGAATGGTTTGACTTTGGTCTTTATTCTTATTTAGCAATTATCATCAGTAAAAATTTCTTCACATCTGTTGAAAATGATGAATTGAAATTAGTATTTACTTTCGCTACATTTGCGATTGCATTTCTAATGAGACCACTCGGTGGTATTATATTTGGTCGAATTGGGGACAAACTCGGTAGAAAAACAGTCCTCACTACAACGATCGTATTAATGGCAGCTTCAACTTTATTAATTGGTCTATTACCAACATACGACCAAATTGGTATTTGGGCGCCAGTACTATTATTAATCGCTAGAATTATTCAAGGCTTCTCAACAGGTGGAGAGTACGCTGGCGCAATGGTATATATTGCTGAATCTTCTCCAGATAACAGAAGAAGCGTTTTAGGTAGTGGCTTAGAAATAGGTACTTTAGCAGGATACATACTCGCATCATTATTAGCTAGTGGTTTATTTATTGGGTTATCAGATGCACAAATGCAAGCATGGGGTTGGAGAATTCCATTTATTTTAGGAGCACCACTTGGTTTAGTAGGTTTATACTTAAGAAAAAACTTAGACGAAACACCAATTTTTGAAAATGAAATATCAGATAATGAAGAAAAACCAGAATCATTCGGTTCAATTATTCAAAATCATAAAAAAGATATTTTCGTATGCTTTATCACAGTAGCATTCTTTAATATTACAAATTATATGCTACTTTCATATATGCCATCATATTTAGATGAAGTAATTGGTATTTCTTCTACAGTGAGTACAGTATTAATTACAAGCGTAATGGTCGTAATGGTACCACTAGCATTCTTCTTCGGACGCTTAAGTGACAAAGTAGGCAACAAAAAAGTCGTACTACTCGGTACATTTGGTTTAACAGCATTTTCATTATTGTCATTCTATTTAATGGGACTTAACCAATTAATGTTCGTATCATTAGGTATATTCATACTTGGATTCTTCTTATCAACATATGAAGGCGCAATGCCAAGTTTATTACCAAGCATATTCTATACAGACGTTCGTTACCGTACATTAGCCGTTACATTTAATGTGTCTGTTTCAATATTTGGTGGTACAACACCGTTAGTTTCAACATGGTTAGTACACGCAACACAAAATCCATTAGCACCAGCATATTATTTAACAGCTGTAAGTATAATAGGATTTTTAACAATACTAGTACTATTTGAGACAACTTCAGGAAAAGCATTAAAAGGATCATATCCGACAGTATCATCTGAAAAAGAATTTGACCATGCCGTGAAAAATCCAAAAGATGCATTATGGTGGAACGAGCAAGAATTACAAGACAATAAAGTAAAAGTAGACTAAGATATAGAAGGTCATATATAGAAATAGAACACCAATCCGTTAATTACGATTAACAGATTGGTGTTTTTTTAGTGTGGGGATAGAGAGGTAAGAGATTTATGAAGGAATGAGCGTTACGTAGCGTGGCGATGCTAAGTAAGAAGGGGACTGTAAGGTGCTAAGGGACAAAATTCCGAGAAATGTCCGTAAGAACTAGTGTCTAAGGAGCACAATTCAGAATTCTGCCAGTTAGGGCTTTCTAAGGAGCATAATCCAGAATTCTGCCAGTTAGCGCATGACCTACGCTGACCAAGCCCCGAACCCAACCACCAGCCCAACCCCGAATCCACACCAGCACCCGAACCCAGCACCTAACACCCACCTCCACTTCCTCCATACAAAAAAGAGCTGGGACAATTTATTTGTCCCAGCTCTTAACTGTTATTTACTGAAATCTGGCTTTTTCACAAATAATGATGTGATAAGTCCTAATGCACCTACGACACTTATAAAGTAAAATACAAATTTTACTCCGTGTGCGATGATTTCTCGTTCGCCTAAATCACTAGACCCTCCAGTGACTTGTTGTTGGCCGATTGTGTATAGTGTAATTGCTAATGCTGTACCGGCTGAACCTGCTACTTGCATTAATGTGTTCATTGCTGCTGATCCATCTGCATATAACTGAGGTGGAAGTTGATTTAAGCCGTTTGTTTGTGCTGGCATCATTACCATTGTTACGCCTATAAATAATACGATGAATAAACATAGAATGATCCAAACGGGTGTTGTTGCTGAAATGACGATTGTAAATCCTACACTTGCAATTAGTATTGCTAAAAATCCAGCTATACCAAAGTATTTTGCACCGTATTTATCGAATAGTGATCCTATTACTGGTGATAATGCGAAGTTTGTAGCATTACCTGGTAATAACACTAGACCTGCTAATGCTGCTGATAATAGTAAACTTCCTTTTAAATAAATTGGTAATAAAATGGCTGTTGATAAAATAACGAGCATTAGTAAGAAAATCATAATAATACCTAATGTAAACATCTGGTGTTTAAATACTGTTAAATTTATCATTGGTTCTTTCATTTTCGTTTGTCGTGTACTGAATAGAATTAAAGCTATTATAGCTATAAGTAATGGTAACCATACAATTGGAGAAGTGATAGATATTTCTGCCATTGTACTTAAAGCATATATTAAACCTGCGAAACTGATTGTTGATAAAGCGATTGAGATAAAGTCAATTTTTGGTTTCGTGATTTCCGATACATTGCTTATGTTAATGAATGCAATGATTGCTAAAATAACATAAAATATTGCGCTAAACCAAAAAATGAAATGCCAACTTAATGTTGTAATAATAATACCTGATAAAGTTGGACCAATAGCTGGTGCTAAAGTAATGACTAATCCCATAATTCCCATAACAACACCACGTTTGTTTATTGGAAAAATGTTAAGCATAACTGTCATCATAACAGGTAAGATAATACCCGTTCCTACAGCTTGTATCACACGACCAAGCATTAATACAGCAAATATTGGTGAAAATGCTGCAAATAATGTACCAATAAATGAAATAATAAATCCACCTAATACAAGTTGTCTCGTTGTAAACCAACGTGTTAAATAGGCTGAGATTGGTACGAGTATAGCAAGGACTAATAAATAACCAGTCGTTAACCATTGAGCAGTTGGTGCATTTATATCAAAATCTTGCATTACGTTCGTTAAACCCATGTTTAATGCTGTTTCTCCAAATAAACCAATAAAAGCACCTAACATTAATATTAGGGCCATCGTTTTTGGATTTTTGACTTGTACTTCTGCTATCATAATAAAATCTTTAATCTCCTTTTACTAGTGAATACACAATTGTTGTGTATTAATATTTTGCTGAGAGCATATGCAACTAGCAAAAGCATAGTGATATTAGTATTTGTATATATTTCTGTAACACTTGTTTTCAAAAATAACAACTTACTTACTTTAGCAGAATAACGCGTATATTGTCAACCAAGTTTACGAAAATAAAATGTTTAAAATAAGTTCATTAACAATCTAGTCATTAACTGCCAATATCATAACAGGCTGAGACAATTAATTTGTCCCAGCCTGTTAAAATTATTTATTAAAGTAAACTTTTATGATTGCATATTAACGATTATTTTCCCTCTAACATGACGTTTTTTTAATTCTTTTAGACCAGCAGGTAAATCGTCTTTTGAAAGTATTTTACTAACCATTGGATCAAGAAAACCTTGTGCAACTTTTTGTAACATTTCATTAGTCATGAAAGATAAGTTTTGTTTAGCTTTTAACGTACCTGCTGAATAAGCTGCTCCTAATGCAACTTCGTGTATTGAAGGCGAAAGAGAAAATGGTTTGACATTAGTTAAGTCAGGTGCACCCGCGATATATGCTAGTTGTCCTGAAAAAGCTAATCTATCTAAATCTTTTGTCGCTTCATCTTTACTTATAGTATTAAATATTAAATCTACACCATTTCCATCTGTTTCTTCTTTAATGCGTTCTGTAACACTTTCAGTTTTATAATCAATTACTACATCTGCACCTAGTTCTTTTAACCAAGCATGATTATTCTGTGAAGCAGTAGTTATGACTTTTAAACCTAATTCTTTCGCCAGTTGAATAGCGAAACCGCCAACTCCGCCAGCTCCACCATGAATCAATATATTTTTCTTTTGAAAAGTATTTAATTTTTGATAAATAGTTTGGTATGCAGTTAAACCCGCACACAATATTGCAGCAGCTTGATCAAAAGAAACATTTTCAGGTATTTTAGCTGCAGTATTAGCGTCCACAGCAATGTATTCTGTGAAGTTTCCTTTTTTATTTAAATCCATGTGACAAGCAATAGCATCACCAATTTTAAAGTTTGTAACGTTATCGCCAACTTCAGTAACTACTCCAGCTACGTCAACGCCAGCGTAGTGAGGGTAAGACCAATTTTTGTTTCCAGAAGACTCAATTACCTGATAATCAACAGGATTAAGTGCTGTACTCATTACTTTAATTACGATTTGTCCATTTTCAGCATGAACATCTGGGATATCACCCCAAAACATTTTATCTATGTCTCCGGCTGATTCTATTAACCATGCTTTCATAAATTAATTCCCTCCAATTTAATAATCATCTTGTGAATAAGTAAGTTCATAATTATCGTAGCACCAAATAAAAATATTAAGAAGTAGGCACTTTTAGGTAACTAAGTAGACATTTGAAACAATAATATAGTCATTTATATAAGCTGCCGTCTTTTTAGTTTCTGCAAATTCTAGGCTTAAGAATTCTCTATATCCCAATCCATCTTCAATATGTCTCTTAATTTATCTACGTTTTCTTTGCCAATTGCTGTGTTGAGCTGCTCTTCTATTATTTTTTTGTGTTGTTTACTTTCTAAGAAGCATGATTCACCGAGCGCTGTTAGTTGGATGGATTTTTCTTTTTTATTACCCTCTACGTCTTGAATATCGACGAGTCCTTTTTGGTTTAATTGTTTCACGAATTTGTGTACGGCTTGTCTTGATATTGTTACATGTTGAGTGATGTAAGCTATGTTTCGTTTATGTTTATATATTTTAGCCATAATATACCATTCTGAACTAGAGATGTGTATGTCGTGTGTGTCATTCCACATTTTTTCGATATGTGTACGGACTATGCCATGGCGTTCACTCAATACATCAAATAAATCTAAGTCTTGTAATTCATTATTAGATATCAAATTTGTTCCTCAACTTTCTAATATAGTGATCTTCTCATCTATTCCAAAATATTTTTTTAATAGAAATTTATAATTATCATGTGTGACGGCTTCTTTTTGTTTATCATTTTGGGTCGTGATTGTTAAATGTTCGTTAGACATACTTACTCTACCATATTGTTTAGGAATTGTAATAATTAACTTTTGAACAAATATCGAATTTGGATTATGTTCGTTAAAGTCTAAATGCTCAATGAAAAAGTCCCATTCTCTAGGTATATCATTTGTCTTGTATGAAGTACGCCAATGGTTTTGAGCTATTTGTTTTTGAAGATGTATAACGCCTGAATCATCTAAAATGGCACAATAATTTCCGTTAGTGTCATTAATAATATGCACGTCATCTTGACTTGAAACAGGGATAGCTTCGGTTGGTAAATCTCCAAACCCGACATCTGCTATATAAGATTTATCTAAATGAACGAGTGTAGTCATATGTGAACCATCTCTACTCCAACTATCATCTGGTGTATGGACTGTACCTGATATTCGATCTAATTCAAAGCCTTTTTCTGTTAAATAATGTTGAAATAGGGTGTTCATTTCATAACAAAAGCCACCACGATGTTGATGGACTATTTTGTTGAATAAATCATTAATATCTACAGAAATAGGTGTTTCATTCTGTACACTTATATTTTCAAAGGGAACGGTGTACATAAATCTTTTAATATAATGGTTTAAACTTTCGAGATTTATTTTATTAAACTTATTAGTATCTATTTTTAAATAATTTTCAAATTGTTGAATGTCCAAAGTAGTACCTCCATTAAATTTGTCAATTCTATTATAAGGGATATATGCATAGAATATGTTAATATAAAATTGATATTATACGGTTACATTATAGAAAGCTAGGTAATGCATATGAGAATTGGTGCTATTTCAGATTTGCATATAGATAGAAGTAAAGATTATTATCCGCAAGATTTTGAATACATTTTAACGAACGAAATTAAACGTCTGAATTTGGATATGTTACTCATTGCGGGAGATGTTTCAAATCATTATTTACAAACGGTTCAATTTGTTCAAAATGTAAAACACCATTCAAATATAGATGTCTTGTTTATCCCTGGTAATCATGATTATTGGAAAAGTGAACAAGATGATAAATCTTCTTATGAAATTTTTGAACATTATAAGTCGCAACCTGAGAGTATTATTGGTAATCCATATATTATCAATGATGATTGGGCAATTGTAGGCCATAGTGGTTGGTACGATTATAGCTTTGCAGACCATGAAAAGTTTAGTCTAGAAAGATTAGAACGAAGAAAATATTATGGCTCAACGTGGTTAGATAAAGAACATATAGATTGGGGAAAATCTGATCTAGAAATGTCTAAGTTAGCAGCAACCTCTGTTAAAAATGATTTAGAACAAGTAAAAGATAAAAATATTATTTTGATGACACATATCGTTACACATAAAAGATTTGCAGTACCAATGCCACATAGAATATTTGATTATTTTAATGCGTTTATAGGCACTTCTGACTTTGACCAATTTTATGAAACATATCCAATCAAGTATAGTATTATGGGGCACGTTCATTTTCGAAGTATAATAGAAGAAAGTGGCGTTCAGTATATATGTCCATGTTTAGGATATCAAAGAGAGTGGAGAACACAAGATTTGGAAACAGAGATGAAGCATACTATACAAATTATTGAAATATAAAAACATACTTCAAAGAATTTAAATGATTAAAATAGGTGATAAGATGAAAAAGTATATATCATTATTTGTCATAGCAGGAATTGTACATTCACTGTTCTCGTTATATTGGGGATTTGGTGGAGAAGCAGGGTTAACAACAGTAGGTACTTGGGTATTTACATTAAGTGCAAATTACGGAATTTGGATAAATATAGCGTTATTAATCGTTGCAGTAGTTAAATTTTTAGCAACAATCATGCCACTGACCTTAACAAATCATTTCGATAAAAGAATATATTACGTATCTTTAGTCGGTAGTGTAGTACTTATATTGTATGGCGGTTTAAATACATTAATAGGTTGGCTAAAAATGTTTAAAATAATAGAAATTCATAACTATTACACAGCATTTGGACAAGCATTCGTCTGGGACCCATTGTTCTTATTATGGGGAATAGGGTTGTTTGGATATGTGAAGATGCTAAAAAAGAGCAAAAGGAATAATGTTGTATGAAGCGGTTAGTCAGATAGTTTGAATCAGGAACATATTGGTAAATACTTAGATTAAACGCACGAAGACTTTCGAGATATCGTGCGATTCGGCTCGTAAAACAGCAAACTACAATATCTCAATTATACTTACTAGCACCCTCAATCTGGATTTTTTCGGATTGAGGGTGTTTTATTTATTTTTTTTATAGTGCTATAATTAGCAAGACTAAAATTAGTTGATTATTGTCTTATAGAAAGGAATGGATATATGTTCTTAGCTTGGAATGAAATGAGAAGAAATAAGATAAAGTTTGGGCTTATTATTGGCGTTCTGATTATGATTAGCTACTTGCTGTTCTTATTATCAGGGCTGGCAAATGGCTTGATGAATATGAATAGGGAAGCGATTGATATTTGGAAGGCAGATGCAATTGTCTTAAATAAAGATGCCAATCAAACGGTTGCGCAATCTTCTGTTAATACTGACGATATCAATGGAAAATTCGATAAAAGTGAAGGTTTAAAACAAACAGCTGTTATTGCAACTGATGGGAAATTAAAAGAAAATGCTACTGTATTTGGAATTGATGCGAAAGGTTTCCTTATGCCTAAGCTAGAAGATGGAAAACTTTTCAAGAAAAATAATGAAGTAGTAGCAGATCATACTTTGAAGACAAAAGGTTTCAAAATAGGAGATGAATTATCACTTTCGAATAGTGATGAGAAATTAAAAATAGTAGGATTCTCAGAAAGTTCTAAATTTAATGCATCACCTGTATTGTTTACGAATGATGAAACAATTAGCAAATTAAATCCCATGTTTAAAGGGGATAAAATCAATGCACTTGTAGTTAAAGATAAAAATTGGAAAGATGCGCAATTAAATAAAGATTTAGAAGTGATTGAAATAGAAGATTTTGTTACTAAATTACCTGGTTATCAAGCTCAGAATTTAACGTTAACATTTATGATTGTCTTTCTATTTGCTATATCCGCAATGGTTATAGGTATTTTCTTGTACATAATTACATTACAAAAGAGAAACTTATTTGGCGTATTAAAAGCACAAGGATTAACGAATGGCTTCTTAGCAAAATCGGTTATGAGTCAAACAATTATTATTGCTTTAATAGGTACATTGATAGGCTTTGGCTTAACAGTTTTAACGGGTGCCTTTTTACCTGAAGCAGTGCCGATTAAATTTGATTATTTAACGATGTCTATATACGGAATTGTATTAATATTAGTAGCAATTTTAGGAAGTTTATTCTCGGTATTAAGTATTAGAAAAGTAGAACCACTGAAGGTAATAGGTTAGGAGGAGCTTGTCATGTTAACATTTGAAAATGTAAGTAAATCATTTAAAGACGGTAATAGAACAATTGAAGCTGTAAAAGCGACAAATTTTAATTTAGAAAAAGGCGAGCTCGTAGCTATTATTGGGCCATCAGGTTCTGGAAAGAGTACACTTTTAACGATGGCTGGCGCATTACAATTACCATCAGAAGGCATGATATCGTTAAATGGACAAGAAATTAATCAATTTAATGAAAAAAAACTTTCTAAACTGAGATTAAAAGAAATCGGTTTTATATTACAAACTAGCAATTTAATCCCTTTTCTAACTGTACAACAACAATTTGAGTTACTTAAAAAAGTAAAAAAAGATGTGATGAATAAAGAAGAGCATTCAAGGCTATTAAAACAACTTGGACTAGATAACATATTAACGCAATTACCAAATGAAATATCAGGTGGACAAAAACAAAGAGTAGCCATTGCAAAAGCGTTATATACCAATCCTTCAATTATACTCGCAGACGAACCAACAGCTTCATTAGATACGGAAAATGCAATAGAAGTAATGGAAATATTAAAAAAAGAAACTAAAGAACTTAATAAATTATGTATTATTGTGACACATGATCAAAGATTAACAACATATTGTGATAAAGTCTTTAAAATGGTCGATGGAGAATTAAAAGAACAATAATAAAAGCAGTAGAAGAATGTTGGACAAGTTTGTTGTCTTTGCATCTTCTACTGCTTTTAATTTTATGATTATTGATAGCTTCGTAATGCTTGTTCCATAATGTCCCATGCTAAATCAACATCTACTTCTGTAGCGAATTTTGCATTAGGTTCTTTTTGATACGTATTATTCAAATCGACTGACATTGTTCCATATGTTAACGCACTATCTGTTTCGATTTGGATATATGTGTTTTGTAATGTAAATATTTCTGGATTTAATAAATATAATATTGTACAAGCGTCATGAATAGGACCGCCATCCATATCGAATTGTTCTTTATACGTTGATTTGAAGAATTTCAATAATTCCACGACAAAATCTGATACTTTATTATCTATTTTGTTAAAGCGATTGATTACAGCATCGTCTGCTAATAACTGGTGCGTTACATCTAAACCAAAGACTACAACTGGAATGCCACTTTTAAATACTTTTTTAGCGGATTCTGCATCTACCCAAATATTAAATTCTGCAGTTGGTGTCCAATTTCCGAATGTACCACCACCCATAATAACAATTTCTTGTATATTGTCTGCTATTTTAGGTTCTTGAATCAGTGCCATTGCAATATTTGTTAGTGGACCTGTTGCTACTAAAGTAATAGGTTCATTACTTTGCAATACTTGATCAATAATAACGTTTACGCCATGCTCGTTTGTTTCTTTTAAATTTGGCACTTTCGGTAATTGAGGACCATCTAAACCACTTTCTCCATGAATACTTTCTGCAAATGCTGCTTCCTTGATTAAAGGTCTATCAGCTCCTGTTGAAACAGGTATATCCCCTCGATTCATAATATCTAACACATTTAATGCATTTCTTGTATTTTTATCAACTGATTGATTTCCTGCAACAGTTGTAACAGCTAATATATCTAATGAGCTTGACTTGGCACCAGCTATTATTAATGCAATCGCATCGTCGTGACCTGGATCACAATCCATGATGATTTTTCTATTTTGTACCATTCAACCACGTCCTTTTTTAATAATTTTATCTTATTCATTATACTAAAGCGGTTTCATGTTAACAAAATAAACGCGTTATAGAATAATGTAGGCTAATTAAAAATAAGTCTTGTCTTTTAATAAATTAGAGTATATAATTTTAAATCGTAACAGTTACTATTTATAAAAGGAGTGTACAAGATGAAAAAATGGACAGGAATACTATCAATTGTCTTTGTTCTTACAATGGTGTTGGCCGCGTGTAGCCAAACTGGCAACAAAGATAATGATTCAGATAAATTAAAGGTTAAAACGACAGTTTACCCACTAAAATCTTTCATAGAACAGATTGGTGGCAAACACGTAGAAGTTGAATCAATTTATCCAGCAGGTACAGATTTACATAGTTATGAACCAACTCAAAAAGATATTTTAAATGCGAGTAAAGCGGATTTATTTGTATATACTGGTGACGATTTAGATGCTGTAGCTAAGAAAATAGCATCAACTATTAAAAAAGATGATAAAAAACTATCTCTTCAAAATAGTATCGATCAATCAGCATTATTAACTGATCAACATGAACACGGTGATGAAAAAGAACACGACCATGATCACGAACATGAAGGGCATCATCACGGTGGATATGACCCACACGTTTGGTTAGACCCTAAACTTAACCAAGAAATGATTAAAGGTATTAAAGATGAATTAGTTAAAAAAGACCCTGATAATAAAAAATATTATGAGAAAAACTTTAAGAAATTAAATAAAGATTTAAC
The DNA here is from genome assembly GCF_022386375.1 of Mammaliicoccus sp. K-M42. Classification (NCBI taxonomy): domain Bacteria; kingdom Bacillati; phylum Bacillota; class Bacilli; order Caryophanales; family Staphylococcaceae; genus Mammaliicoccus; species Mammaliicoccus sp. K-M42. Next base: position 13,013 of record NZ_JAJNIS010000032.1, read on the forward strand.
TGATATTGATAAAGAAATGAAAGATATTACGAAAGGTCACCAAGGTCATACAGTATTTATTTCACATGAGTCTATTGGATATTTAGCGAATCGTTATGGATTTGTTCAAAAAGGTGTCCAAAGTATGAATGCAGAAGATCCTTCTCAAAAAGAATTAACTAAAATCGTAAAAGAAATTAAAGATACAGATGCAAAATATATTCTTTATGAAAACAATATTTCATCTAAAATAACTGACACGATTAGAAAAGAAACAGATGCTAAGCCACTTTCATTTAGCAATATGGAATCATTAACGAAAGAACAATTAAATGAAAAAGACCTTTCTTATCAGAAACTGATGAAAGAAAATATTAAAAGCATCGAAAAATCATTAAACGATAAAATTAAAACTAACGATGATAAAAAAGATTCAGCACATGATAAAGCAATTGAACAAGGTTATTTTAAAGACAAGCAAGTTAAAGACCGTAAACTTTCAGATTATGAAGGAGACTGGCAATCCGTTTATCCATATTTAAAAGACGGCACACTTGATGAAGTATTTGAACATAAAGCTGAAGATGGTGACATGTCAGCAAAAGAATTTAAAGAATACTACGATAAAGGTTATAAAACAGATATAGAAAACATAAAAATAGCAGACAACAAGATCAGTTTCACTAAAAATGGCCATACAACAACTGGAGAATACGAATATGATGGACATGACATTCTAAAGTATGAAAAAGGTAATAGAGGCGTGAGATATAGCTTTAAATTAAAAGGCGAATCAAGCGAGGATTTACCAAAATATGTACAATTTAGCGATCATAACATTTATCCTAAAAAAGCAGTTCATTTCCATATATTTGCAGGAGATGACAAAGATAAAGTACTTAAAGAGCTAGACAACTGGCCGACATATTACCCTTCAAAACTTTCTAAGGATGAAGTAAAAGAAGAAATGTTGGCACATTAAATAAAGAAGAACCTAGACATTAATTTGTCTCAGGTTCTTTTTTAGCATTTATTTCATTTTTTTTAATTGTTTCAATATTACTTCTCTTTGTTTTTCAAGAGAAATTGGATCATTATATTGAGTTTGTTGTAAGTCTAATTTTATGACATGATTATTCTTGACTGCATCAAGGTTTTTCCAGTTAGTTGTTTGAGTAAATTGTGGAGTTTCACCCATTGTTGCTAGGATAATGTAATCGCCTGTATAATCAGAAAGTACTTCTTCAGATAATGTTGTCATATAAGCATTTTTAGTTTCTTTTTCTAAATTTTTAGGTTGAGTCATACCATAACCACCGTAAACAATTTCTGTTCCGCGTCCATAGTTTTTACCGAAAGCTGTAAGACCTTTTGGCGTTGATTGAAGGACTGTAATTGTTTTTTCGTCTACTTTATAGCCTAATGTTTTTTTATCTTCTTCTAGTTTATTTTCCCATTCTTTAATCCATTTTTTCGCTTTATCTTGTTCATTCACAATTTCTCCAAGCTCTTTAGTAGCAGATTTGTAATCTGATTTCATTGCGTCCATCTGTACAGTTGGCGCAATTTTTTTTAATTTATTGATGTTTTTATCTTCTTTAGTTGTGATGATCAAATCTGGCTTTGTTTTAGCAACATCTTCTACATTATTTTGGCCTAACATTTTAGCCCCTTTAGTCGCTTCAGCTAAAGTTTGATTTTGTTTAACAAAATCAATAACTCCTACTGGTTTATGACCAAACTCAACTAAAGCACCGATGTAGGTAGGGTGTAATACAACGATTCTTTTTGGATTTTTAGGTATATTAATTTTTTCACCATCATCTTGTTTAAATACTTTTGTTTTTGATGATGAATCTGATTTTGTTTCTGCTTCTGGCGATTTTTCTTTAGTATCTATACTGTTACAAGCAGCCAAGAATAATAATAAACATAAACAAAATGTTATCAATCTTTTCATAATATAAATCTCCTATTTAATTGATAATGATAATTAATATCAATTAAATTATATCAAGCAATCTTCAAAATTCAATACCTTATTTATATATATTTGACTTTGATTCGATATATCTATATCTTTACCTTGTATATAAATAAAAGGGGTGAAGAATTTGGTTAAACGATTAATTAGTGCAAATGCTTCAGATATTTCGGGATTTTCTACAGAAGAATTAAAACAAAGTATTAAAGCGAGTGAAGGTAGAACAGTATTGAGTGAAAATGTTGTTGTACATATGCCAGCTTTAGTACAAGATATAACAAATGCAGAAATGGCATCTGCTTTCGGAGCAGATATGATACTGTTGAATGCTTTAGATGTTATAGAACCAGATATACAAGGGTTATATAATGAAGAATATAAAGGGACTGGAAATGCTGTTCAAGATTTGAAACATCTTGTAGGTAGACCAATCGGGGTTAACTTGGAACCAGTTGACGATAAAGCAAAAATGGCCGAAGTGAAACTAGATATATCTTCTGGTAGAAAAGCGACAAAAGAAACTTTTGAACAAGCTAAAAAATTAGGCTTTGATTTTGTATGTTTAACTGGTAATCCAGCAACTGGTGTAACAAACGAACATATTTTAGAAGCGGTTAAAATTGGGAAAACACATTTTGATGGATTAATTATTGCAGGAAAAATGCATGGTTCAGGTGTAGATGAGCCAGTTGTTAATTTAGAGGCAATTAAACAATTTGTGGAAGCTGGTGCAGACATTATATTAGTACCTGCTGTAGGAACTGTCTGGGGTGTAAGTGAAGACGAAGTGCGTGAGGCAGTTCAAGTAGCACATCGTAGTGGAGCCCTCGTAATGAGCGCAATCGGAACATCACAAGAAGGATCAGATGAAGCTACAATAAGAGAAATCGCAATTAAAAATAAAACACTCGGTGTGGATATACAACATATCGGTGATGCCGGTTATGGCGGCTTAGCACCAGTAGAAAATATATATGCAATGAGTAAAGCCATAAGAGGTCAGCGACATACAGTATCTAGAATATCAAGATCTATAAATAGATAATATGAAAAATCCAACTGCAGAGGCAGTTGGATTTTTTCATTTATTGAAAGATATGTATTTTCTGGACCGATAAAAAAATTACCGGTCCAGAAACGCAAAATACGGACCGATAAAATAAATTAGCGGTCCAGAAATGAGAAATACGGACCGATAAAAAAAATTACCGGTCCAGAAACGAGAAATGCGGACCGATAAAAATAATTAGCGGTCCAGAAACGAGAAATACGGACCGATAAAAAAATTTAGCGACCCGAAAACGCAAAATACAGGCCGATAAAAATAAATAGCGACCCGAAAACCCGAAATACAGGCCGATAAAAAAATTAGCGACCCGAAATCCAAAACCCGAAAACCCATAAACCAATATCCAAATTCAAAACAGTTCTACTTAAATATCATGCATTTCCGTAATACTACGGAACTTTTCAAGATGCTACTCTATAATGAAAGCGTTTACAATAAAAGTGTATTAAGAAACGTTTGGTTAAAGGAGGAATATTGAATGTCAAAACTACCGAATGATTTTCTATGGGGAGGCGCTGTTGCAGCACACCAACTTGAAGGGGCATGGCAAGAAGATGGTAAAGGTATAAGTGTTGCTGATGTAATGACAGCAGCATCTCATGGGAAACATAGAGAAATAACGGATGGGGTTATAGAAGATAAAAATTATCCGAACCACGAAGCGATTGATTTTTATCATCGATACAAAGAAGATATTAAGCTTTTTCATGAGATGGGCTTTAAATGTTTCCGAACTTCAATTGCTTGGTCAAGAATATTTCCAAATGGAGATGATCAAGAACCAAATGAAAAAGGGCTGAAATTCTATGATGACTTATTTGATGAATGTCTTAAATATGGAATTGAACCAGTCGTAACATTGTCACACTTTGAATTACCATATCACTTAGTAACTGAATATGGAGGATTTCGTAATAGAAAGGTCGTTGATTTCTTTGTTCGATTTGCGACTGTTTGTTTTGAAAGATATCAAGACAAAGTAAAGTATTGGATGACTTTTAACGAAATTAACAATCAAGCAAATTATGATGAAGATTTCGCACCATTTACAAATTCAGGTGTGAAATACGAAGCCGGTGAAAATAGAGAACAAATTATGTATCAAGCTGCACACTATGAACTTGTAGCAAGTGCTCAAGCTACTAAAATTGGTCATCAAATTAATTCAAACTTTGAAATTGGTTGCATGATTGCGATGTGTCCAATTTATCCAGCAACTTGTAATCCTAAAGATGTGCTCATGGCTCAAAAAGCGATGCAAAAAAGATATTATTTCACAGATGTTCATGTTCACGGTGAATATCCTGGATATATGAAAAAATACTTTAAGTCTAAAAGTTTTGATTTAGATATTACGGATCAAGATGTAGAAGATTTAAAAAATGGCACAGTTGATTATATAGGATTTAGTTATTATATGTCATTTGCTATTTCACATGATAAATCCAATGAACAATATGATTATGTTGAGACACGTGATTTAGTAAAAAATGATTTTGTAAAAGCTTCTGATTGGGGATGGCAAATCGACCCTGAAGGCTTACGATATGCAATGAATTGGTTTACAGATATGTATCATCTGCCTTTGTTTATTGTTGAAAATGGATTTGGTGCAATTGATGAATTAGGTAAAGATGGTATTGTTCACGATGATTATAGAATCGAATATTTAAAAACACATATCGAACAATTTATAAAAGCAGTTGATGAAGATGGCGTTCAATTAATGGGTTATACACCATGGGGATGCATTGATTTAGTATCTGCTGGTACAGGCGAAATGAAGAAAAGATACGGATTTATATATGTGGATAAAGATAATGAAGGCAATGGAACGCTTGATCGATCTAAAAAAGATTCATTCCATTGGTATAAAAATGTCATTGCTACTAATGGCGAAAAATTATAAAACACGGAGGTTTTTATTATGAAAAAAGCTTTAATTATATGTGCAGCAGGGATGTCATCATCTTTAATGGCTAAAAAAACAACAAATTATTTAAAAGAACAAGGACATGATATTGAAGTAGATGCAATTTCAGCAAATGAAGGTGCAAGAATGATTGAAAAACAATCTTTCGATTTATATTTAGTAAGTCCACAAACAAAAATGTATTTCAAAAAATTAAAAGAAGCTGGTGATAAAGTGAATAAGCCAGTCGTTAATATACCGCCACAAGCTTATGTTCCGATTCCAATGGGCATTGAAAAATTGGCGAGTGTAATTTTGCAAGGGATGGAAGAAACGGTATAATACTCTCTATGAAATGAGGGGAAGCTTATGCTAAGTCAAAGAGAAATAGAGATACTCAGTTATTTATCACAACGACGCAACGAATTTGTTAAAAGTTCAGAAATTGCGACTATGCTACAACTCTCAGATAGAACGATTAGAAAATATGTCAAAACATTAAAGCCTGAAGTAGAAAAAAATGGTGCAACGCTCATTGCTAAGCAAGGGTATGGATACCAACTCAAAATAGAGTTAATGATAGAATTTGAAAATTTTTTAAAACGTTATTTATCTAAAAATGGTCCAGAGCAAGAAAATATCAATGATTCTAAAGATAGACAGTATTACATTTTAAACTTGTTACTTTTTAATAAGGTAAGTATTACGATTGAGCAACTAAGTGAGCAATTATATATTTCAAGGTCTACAGTTTCTCAAGATATTGCATCTATTAAAAATATTATTGCTCAGTATAATCTAGGGATTGTGAGCAAGCAACAGCATGGTATAGCGATTGAAGGGGATGAAAGAGATAAACGTCATTTTATAATGGATTATTTCTTAGGAAATCATTTCTTTCATTCTATTAATAAATATTTTCAAGAAACACCACTTTTACTACAAATCAATATGGAAGAATTGGCGATCATTGTAGTTGATGAGACGAGAGAATCTAAAGTATACCTTTCAGATTATATACTTCAAAATCTAGTGTTACATCTTGGGCTCATGATTAGACGATTATTAGATGGTTATAGTTTGAAGACAATCACTTCAAATGAAGAAGTGCTAACTGAAAATGAATTATCAGTTGCAAGAAAAATTCTAAATCGTGTTGAACGAATTTATAAAATATCATTTCCAGAAGAAGAAGCTAAATACATCAGCTTGCACATTATGACTAAGGGTTCTCAACTTCAAAATCAAGATGCTCAGAGTGACTTATCACAGAGAGTGTCAAAAATATTAAATAAAATAGAAAAAGATTTAGGGTTTCCGATGTCGTCTGATAGTCAACTTTTATATGGTTTAGTTACACATTTAGAACCATTAATAAAGCGCATTCAGAATAAATTTCATTTAGAAAATCCAATATTACATGATATTAAAGCGCAAAATGAATCATCACTTACTATGACTAAGACATATTTTGGAGAGTTAGAAGAACTGAAAAATCAAGAAGTGAGCGATGGAGAATGGGCATACTTAACTTTACATTTGCTTGCAGCAATTGAAAAATATTACCAGCGTGAAAAGTTAAATGTGCTAGTGATTTGTGCGACAGGCTATGGAAGTGCTCAAATGCTCAAAGTCAGAGCTGAAAGAGAATTTAGTTTACAGATGAATATAGTCGATGTAATTAGCTACTATGAAATAACCGATGAAAAATTAGAACATATTGATTTAATTATTTCATCTATTGACCTATCTACAATTGTGTTTAAAGTACCGGTTATTCAAGTGAATGTGTTACTTAACGAACAAGATATTAAAAAAATAAATACATTTATTCATCATCATGATAATAAATTTTCATATAATGATTCATTAGAAGAAAATGTTGCAACAGAACAATATAGCTTGTTCTTTAACCAATATTGTAATGAAAGTTCATTTAATTATATTGAAGAGGCGATAACAAAAAAGGCGCTTTTTGACCTTTTAATTAAACAATTGAGTTTAAAAGAAGAGAAAGATTTTGAAGATAAATTGCGAAGGCAACTCAATTTTAGAGAAGAATTGAGTACGGTTGTATTTAGTGATGATGTAGCTGTTCCTCATACTGCACAACCAGTAGGCGATTATTCAAGCATAGCTGTAGCGCTCGTACCTAATGGTGTGTATTGGGACGAACAACATCAACAAATCAAACTTGTCATTATGTTATCCCCTTCAAAATATAATGACAATGAGCTCAAAACGATTATTGATATTATCGTTAATTTAATTGATTCTGATGAAAAAATAGCAGAAATCATGAATTGCAAAGATTATAACAGCTTTAAAAATTATATGGTCGGTCAATATCATAAATAAAGGGGTTTAGCTTATGGAACAAGAAGATATTCAAGTTGTTGCGTTTGAAATTATTTTACATAGTGGTACTGCGCGTACAAATATACATGATGCTTTTAAAAATATGCGCGAGGATAACTATGAGCTAGCTGAGCAAATATTAGATGAAGCAAATCAAGAAATAACTTTAGCGCATCAATCTCAAACTGATTTATTACAAAAATATGCATCAGGTGAATCCATTAATATGGAAATTATTATGGTTCATGCTCAGGATCATCTTATGACTACAATGACTTTAAGAGAAGTAGCTATCGAGATGCTTCACTTATATAAAAAAGTAAATGATGCACTTTAAAAGAGGGATAAAAAATGGATAAAAAAACAAAAGTGGAATTTGAAAAAAATAGAAAAGAAACAAGTCTTAAAGCAATGTACTTTAATCGATTTTTATTAATCAGATATATGTCAGCTTTGTTCTTTTTCTCAAATCTATATTGGTTTTTTACACTTGTGATGAGTCGCTCATTAACTTTGGTCATACCACTTGTACTAATGATCATCATTTTAATAAGTGTTGCAGAGCAAGTGCGAATGTATGGTAATCATTCGAACAATGTTAAATATACACAGTCTTGCTTTTTAAGTTTATTCGCGGTCAATGTAGCATTAATACCAATAATATTATTAACACCTTTATTTCAATATTTATATCCATTTATAGTCGACCAAACGAGTTCAAGGTTAATTGTAGCTGGTGTACTTGTCGGAGGATTAGCCGTTAGTGGTTTCATTTTGTTTAGATTATATAATATTCGACATAACAAAGATTGGCATTATAAACGATTACAAAGGTTTGAAAATGCAATGAACTAAACAAAGAAAAGGGGTCTAGGTTATGGAATCAGAAAATAAAGTTTTTGCTTTTTTAGAGAAGTATTTAATGGGTCCAATGGGGAAAATAGCTTCATTTAGAATTGTAAGAGCAATCATGGCTGCTGGTATGGCTTGTATACCATTTACAATTGTTGGTTCGATGTTTTTAGTATTAAATGTTATACCGCAAACCTTTACGTTTTTAGAAGGATTTTGGAATAGTACCTTTTTAAAAATTGGTGACTTATACATGTTAGCCAATAAGGCAACAATGGGCATATTAGCATTGTATTTCTGTTTAGTTATCGGTTATGAATACACAAAAATTTATGCTGATGAAGAAGATTTAGAAGTTAATCCGCTTAACGGTGCATTATTATCTATGTTTGCATTTTTCATGGCAATACCACAATTAATAATGGAAGACGGTAAGATGGTTCTTGTGAACATCATGAAAAAAGATGTCAACATATTTAATGGCTGGGAGATGTCAGGGGATGGTGTAAGTAGGCTTGGCACGACTGGGATATTTACAGCTATTATAATGTCCATCATCGCTGTACAATTATATAGATTATGTGTGAAACGCCAATGGATTATTAAGATGCCAGAAGCAGTTCCTGAAGGTGTTTCCAGATCCTTCACAGCTTTAATACCAGCATTCTTAGTTGCTTTTGTCATACTAACTTTCACAGGTATTTTAGTAGCATTTAATACGGATATCTTTAAAATAATTGCAGTACCATTTGGATTTGTAGTGTACTTGACGAGTAGTTGGTTAGGAATTTTAGTTATATACTTCTTAATACATGCACTTTGGATAGTAGGTATTCACGGCGCAAATATCATCAGTGCATTTATTACACCAATCGTACTTACAAATATGCAGCTAAATATAGAAGGCGCAAACATCCCATTTGCAGGAGAATTCCAAAATTCATTCGTTGTAATGGGAGGTTCAGGTGCAACATTAGGGTTATGTATCTTTATAGCTTTCTTAGCTAAATCAGAACAATTAAAAGTATTAGGTAAAGCTTCATTAGTACCAGGTTTATTCAATATCAATGAACCACTCGTATTCGGTTTGCCAATCGTTTATAATCCATTCTTAGCAATACCATTCTTCTTAGCACCAATGGTATCAGCTTCAATAGGTTACTGGACAATCAAATTAGAACTTGTACAACCAATCATCGCACAAGTACCATGGCCATCACCTATAGGATTTGGCGCATTTATTGGTACAGCAGGTAGTCTAATGGCCGTATTAGTATCACTTATTTGTGGATTTGTAGCATTCTTAATATGGTTCCCATTCATTAAAATATATGATAAAAAACTAGTAGAACAAGAAAAAGGTAATGACGCTTTAATATAAGGGGAAATAAATGGCTGAGACAAATTTGTCTCAGCCATTTTGTATTTGATGTGGTATTTCGGGTTTCTGGACCGATAAAATAAATTAGCGGTCCAGAAATGAGAAATACGGACCGATAAAAATAAATAGCGGTCCAGAAATGAGAAATACGGACCGATAAAAAAGTCAAGTCCATAATTTTGTGTAATATCTTTAGATGTAATCAACCATTGGTTTTTCTATGGTATTAACAAAATATATA
>NZ_JAJNIS010000033.1:0-22139 GCF_022386375.1 Mammaliicoccus sp. K-M42
TAACAATGAAAGAATACATGCAGGATTAAATTATCAAACGCCAACCTCTTATAAACTTATGAATTCTGTCTAAGTTTTTGTTGACATACCAAGTTATACTTATAAGTGTTTCGTTAAAAGCAGAACTAGGCAAAATTGCAGATAAGGGGTATGTTAAAAGCAGTTCTAAGTAAAATTGCAGATAAGGGGTACGTTAAAAGCAGAACTAGGCAAAATTGCAGATAAGGGGTTCGTTAAAAGCAGTTCTAGGCAAAATTGCTGATATGAGGTACGTTAAAAGCAGAACTAGGCAAAATTGCTGATAAGAGGTGTGTTAAAAGCAGAACTAGGCAAAATTGCTGATAAGAGGTATGTTAAAAGCAATTCTAGGCAAAATTGCTAATAAGAGGTACGTTAAAAGCAGATCTAAGCAAAATTACTGATAAGAGGCGCATTAAAAGTAGAACTAATTTATGTAAAGCGTTTACATCCTCAAGATGCTTTAATTGTACTGTTTTCAATTTGAAACTATGCTAAAATTATAATCAGAATGTTCAAAAAATGGAGGCATATTATGAAACAAGTATTATTTGATGTAGATGGTGTGTTTTTGAGTGAAGAAAGATGTTTCGATGTATCAGCGCTGACTGTTTATGAATTATTACATAGTCAATCATTTCTGAATTTAAAAAGCTCAATAAGTTTAGAGAATTTAACGGAAAATGATATACAGCAAATTAGAAAAGATATGTTTATTGATGACAAAATTTTGAATCAATTAAAGTCTTTAGGATTAAATTCAAATTGGGATATGCTTTTTATTGTAATAAGTACTCATTTAATTGAATTGTTAAAAAAAGTAGAAGGTTCAAAATTAGATCTCAGTAACGATAATTTCAGTGAAGCAACATTAAAAGATTATGCAAACAAACTTAATGGGGCGCAAATTAATATTGAAACGCCGTTACAATTTTTATCTAAAGCAACATCAGGTAAAGAAAATATTTATCATGATTTAATTGCTTTTGCAAAAGAGGAACTTAACGTTGAAGATGCTTCAATTTTTGAACTCAAGAGTAAATTCTGGGATATTGCTCAAGAAGTATATCAAGAGTGGTATTTAGGTACAGAATTATATGAAGAAGTAGAACATAAAACAGCTAGAACAACATATAAGAATGGATATATTAAAGAAGAAGTTGTTTTAGCAGATATTGATAAGGTTACACAACTACTCGAAGATTTAAAACAAGCCGGATATCAAATAGGTATTGCTACAGGAAGACCGAGAACTGAAACATTAGTACCGTTTGAAACAATAGGGTGGTTAAAACAATTTGATGAATTTCACATTGGTACTGCATCTGAAGTGCTGAATGCTGAAACAACATACCCGGAACACAAACCACTTGGTAAACCGAATCCATTTAGTTATTTAATTGCCAATAGTGGTAATGATTCAGAGAAATATTTAACATATATACAGAATCAAAAAATGATTTTTGAAAATGAAAACATATATATTGTGGGTGACTCATTAGCAGATTTATTAAGTGCTAAGAAGACAGGGGCCACTTTTATAGGTACATTAACAGGATTAAAAGGTCAAGCAGCTAAAGCTGAATTAGAGTCTTATGACGCAGATTATATTGTAAATAATGTATTAGATATTAGAAATATTTTATTATAAAAAAGTAAAAATAAAAGACTTGGACATAAATGTCCTAGAAATTTATAAAGAGCAGAAATTCATTATTAAATTGAATTTCTGCTCTTATTTTTTATGAAAATCATTCACACTACTTCCGACTAGTGTAAATATAGCTACTTATGCTTACACTTCTTTAGACTAGTGTAAATATAGCTACTCATGCTTACACTTCTTTAGACTAGTGTAAATATAGCTACCCATGCTTACACTTCTATAGATTAGTGTAACTATAGGTACCCATGCTCACACTTCTTTAGACTAGTGTAAATATAGCTACTCATGCTTACACTTCTTTAGACTAGTGTAAATATAGCTACTCATGCTTACACTTCTTTAGATTAGCGTAACTATAGGTACCCAAGCTTACACTTCTTTAGACTAGTGTAAATATAGCTACCCATGATTACACTTCTCCCAACTAGTGCAAATTTAGCTATTCTATAACTAAGAGGCTGAGACAATTAATTTGTCTCAGCCTCTAATCTTTGTATAAAAATAGATATTGAGAGCGATTTTGTGAAGTGCTGACGCCTGAGGGAATGGTATGTGTGAGAGACTACAGGCTCGAACCATACCCCTAGGCAAGCATGCACGAACAAAATTGTAAAACTTATAAAAAAACATATCACTAAACTTTAAAAAATCAGTTAAGTGATATGCTTATTTGTTTTGAGTTATGTCTCAGCTTTATTGTTTATAATGATTGATTAAGTTCTACTTTATTTATGCTTTGGAAACCTTCTATAGCAAATAAATCAGCTATTGTTTCTTCAGAAGCTTCATCATCAATTGACAATACCATTAATGCTTCGCCGCCTATAGAATGTCTTCCTAAATGCATTGAAGCGATATTAATCCCATGTTCACCAAGGATTTGTCCCATTTTACCTACAATTCCTGGTTGATCATTATGATGAATTAATAGCATATGTTTTTCTGGTTTAAAGTCTACAGGATAATCGTTGATACGAACGATTCTTGGACCATAGCCATTTAATACGGTTGAACCTATTTTTATAGAATGCTCTTTATTTACTAATTCTAATTCTATATAGTTACTGAATCCGTACTTTTTACTATTTTTTTCAATTTGGTACGTAACGCCTTGCTCATTTAGAAGTACTAATGCATTGATTAAATTAACATGATCACCTAAATCTTGTTGCAATACGCCCATTACAAGTTGTCTTGTAATTAAGCTAGTGTCATCAAGTGCTATTTCGCCATGATATTTAATTTTTAATTCTCTTGGACCTTTTTCAAATAGTTGTATACCAACTTCACCAGTTGTTCTACTTAATTCAACAAATGGTCTTAATTCTTCTTCAACTTCACCTGACATTTGAGGGGCGTTAACTGCATGAAGAACATTATTGTTTTCGAAAATGTCGATGATTTCATTAGCAACTGAGACAGCAACTTTTTCTTGAGCTTCAATAGTAGAAGCTCCAAGATGTGGCGTTACAATGATTTTTTCATGTTGTGTTAATGGCGTGTTGTTCGCAGGTTCTTCTGTAAACACATCAAGTGCTGCTTTCTCTATTTTTCCTTCATCTAGAGCTTTAATAAGTGCATCTTCATCGATGATTCCACCTCTAGCAACATTGATGATTTGTAAGTTTGGTTTAGCTTTATTGAAAAAGTCTTCATTTACAAGACCTTTCGTTTTTGGTGTTAGTGGAGTATGGACAGTTATAAAATCAGCTTGTTCAGCAATTTCATCAACTGTTGCTCTTGTGATTTCTAATCTCTTTGCATCGTCACTTGATAAATAAGGGTCAAATGCAAGAATATTCATACCGAAACTTTGAGCACGTTTAGCAACGCCAAGTCCAATTCTACCAGCACCGATTACACCAAGTGTTTTTTTGTATAATTCTGTACCGCGGTATTTTTTTCTATCCCAGTTACCATCTTGTAATGAACGATGTGCTTCAGGAATGTTACGAGCCATAGATAATATCATAGCCATTGAATGTTCAGTAGCTGAAATGGTGTTTCCATCAGGAGCATTAATAACTAAAATACCTTGTTTAGTTGCATAGTTTATATCAATATTATCAACACCTACACCAGCTCTAGCGACAACACGCAAGTTTTTTGCTGCATCTAAAATAGGTGGTGTAATTTGGGTTTGACTTCTAACGATTAAAGCATCATAGCTATCTATAATGTTAATAAGTTCTGATTCACTTAGACCAGTATTTATGTCTACTTCAAATTGTTCATGGTCAGTTAAACTCTTTAAACCTTCTTCTGAAATTGGATCTACTACGATTACTTTAAACATATTGATTTACGACCTCCTGGAATTTAGAAACACCTTTACCAATTACTGATTCATCACGAATTTCTGAAAGTATAATTTCTAATGCACTTATAAATTGCAACATATCATTAGGAGAAACTTTACCCATATGACCAACTCTTAAAATAGTACCTTTGAGATGTTGTTGACCACCTGCGATAGTAATATTGAATCTGCTAAGTAATTCATCTTTAATTTGTTTTACTTCATCTTTGTTTGGTACGAAAGCAGTTACAGTAGGGGAAGCAAATTGATCTTCAACTAACAAAGTCATACCTAACGCTTTTAAACTTTCCCTAACTGCAGTTTTACATACTTCGTGTCTTTTAATTGTATTTTCAAATTTTTCTTCACGAATTAAATCACAATATGCTTGAACACCTCTAATAAGTGATACAGCAGGTGTAAATGGAGTTGAATCATCATTTAAAGAAGTTATGTATTTATTTAAATCTAAATAAAATCTTGAAGTCGTCACTTCTTTAAATCGTTCAATTGCTCTGTCATTATATGCTACAAAAGCAGCTCCAGGTGGTAACATAATTGCCTTTTGACTACCTGAAACGAGAACATCGATATTATCTTCTTCCATATCCACTTCAACTGCACCGATGATACTTACGCCATCAACAATAAAATAAATATCAGGATTAAATGCTTTTACTAATTTTCCTAATTCGTTGATAGGGTGTTTTACAGAAGTTGAAGTTTCACAGAATTGTGTAAATATAGCTTTAATATCTACATTAAGTGAGTTTAAATATGTTTCGAATTCTTTTAAATCAACACCTTTTCCCCATTCAACTTCAAAAATATGTGCATTGAAAGGGTATGAAGAAGCTATCTTTCTAAACCTATCGCCAAATGCTCCTGAAACAATTATCACAATGTTATCTTCTGGATTGGCTATATTAACCATAGCTGCTTCAAGGGCACTTGTACCTGAGGAAGTTAAAATAGCTACAGGATGCTTTGCTCCAAAAATTGTTTGTAAATCTCTTGATGCTTGATGAATGATTTGACTAAATTCCTTAGTTCTATGTCCTGTCATAGGAAGATTCATTCTTTCTAATATTTCCCTTGGAACAGTAGTAGGACCTGGTGCGAGTAATAAAGAATCATGCTGATACATATATAAACACTCCTTACTGAATTTATGTTCTATATTGTAGCAGAGAAAATAATAAAATAATAGTGAATTCATTGAAAATTCTGATTAAAACGCTTTCATTTTAAAATCTTATTTCTCCAGTTGCTATAACTTGAACATTTCCAGCTAATGCACGCGTAACCATGCATGATTCTTCAGCTTTTTGAACGAGTCTATTTAATTTTTTTTGTAGCGTTTCATCAGGTTCTTCACTTAAATAAATTACTGGGAAATGTTCTATTTTTTTATAAGTGATCACGTCATTTTCAACATCAACATGTCCTTTTGAATTCACTTCAATTCTTTCAATTTCAATTTCAGAACGTTCAATCATCGCAGCTAAAGTAATCATGTAGCAAGTTGATGCAGCTCCGAGTAACATTTCATCTGGATTTGTACCAATTTCAGGTCCATCCATAACCTCTGGAATAGATACTCGAGTAGATAAATTAGTTGTATTTATATGACCAGAAGCATTTCTACCTTTAGTCCAAGTTCCTTTTAAGTCAAAAATATGTGTTGTCATTATAATGTTCCTTTCTTTAAATAAATATATTTGGGTATAATCTATAGTATGACTGATTATTAAGGAGTAGACAATGAATGTGTATAATCCACAATCTATAATTAAAGTAGCACATAGAGGGGTACCTTCGCTAGTACCAGAAAATACAATAGCATCTTATAAATTTGCACTTACATTAAATATAGACATGCTCGAAATCGATATACATAGAACGCGAGATCATAAACTTGTTATAATGCACGATCCTACAACAGAACGCACTTCACTAGAAAAAGGCGAAATAAAAAACTTAGCTTATAAGGAATTACAAAAATATGATATAGGCAAATGGAAAGGTGAAGAATTTATAGGAGAACGTATACCTTTATTTGACGATGTATTACATTTAATTAGAAATACAGATATTAAACTTTTAATCGAAGTTAAGCAACCAGAAAAATATCCGGGTATAGAAGAACAAATTCTTGAATCCTTAATTGCTAATGACATCAATGAACAACAAATCATCATACAATCTTTTAACAAAAAATCCATTCAAAAATTTAAAAGTTTAAACTCTAGAATTGAGTTAGGAGTTCTCATTAAAAAGAAAGATCGATTCATAAGTAGAGATTCTATAAGAAAAATAGGGGAATATGCGACATTCATAAATCCAAATTATAAAATAGTTACAAAAAAATTTGTCGACGAAGCACACAAAGTAAATATGAAAGTAATGCCTTATACTATTAATGACGATGAGACTGTTCGAAAAATGATTAATTTAAATGTAGATGGCATCATAACGGATTATCCTCAAAAAATAGAACAATGGTTGAAAACATAAGGGGAATTAAATAATCAAAAACAAAAAAACCACTTTCAATTTGAAAGTGGTTTTTGCAATAACTATTAACGAGAGTAGTACTCAACGATTAATTGTTCATTGATTTCAGCTGATAATTCGCTACGTTCAGGAACGCGTACGAAAGTACCTTCTAATTTGTCAGCATCGAAAGTTAAGTAATCAGGTACGTGGTGACTTAATTCTACTGATTCTAATACGATGTTTAATTTTTGTGATTTTTCACGAATGCTAATAGTTTGACCTGGTTTTAAAGTGTAAGATGGAATGTCTACACGAGCGCCATCTACAGTTACGTGACCGTGGTTAACTAATTGACGTGCTTGACGACGAGTACGAGCTAAACCTAATTGGTAAACTACTGCGTCTAAACGAGAAGCTAATAGTGCCATGAAGTTATCACCATGAACACCTTTCATGTTACCAGCTTTTTCGAAAATACTGCGGAATTGACGTTCGTTAATTCCGTACATGAAACGTAATTTTTGTTTCTCTTGTAATTGTTGACCATACTCAGATAATTTTTTACGTTGAGTTGGACCATGTTGACCTGGTACGTAAGGACGTTTTTCTAATTCTTTACCTGTACCGCTTAATGAAATTCCTAAACGACGTGATTTTTTCCAGTTTGAACCTCTAAATCTTGCCATAATGAAGTTCCTCCTTTTTCTTGTTTGAATGTTATGAAGAAACAAGAAAGAATGTTAAATGCTCATAAGGATATATTATGTTTTTGTGTCTTCACCTTGCAGCCGCGGTTACACAACACACCTTCTTTGGGAATAACATAGAGCCCTATAATATTTAACTGCTACTTTCGTTAATTCACACAAAGAATAGTATACCTTTTTGGAAGGGGGATGTCAATTTATATTTTAAATATGAATATGCTGTTCAAGAGTTTGAACAAGTAATTCTAAACCTTGTAAATCCTCTTTGCTAAATCGTGATTTAACTGGGGCATCGATATCTAACACACCAATTATTTCTTTGTTATAGTATATAGGTATAACGATTTCAGATTGGCTATTTGCATCGCAAGCTATATGTCCTGGAAATGCATTAACATCTTCTACAAGTTGAGATTTTTTTTGAGAAACAGCTGTACCACATACACCTTTTCCTATTTCGATATCAACACAGGCAGGTAAACCTTGAAATGGTCCTAGTTTTAATGCATTATTTTTTAAAAGGTAGAAACCTATCCAATTTATATTTGGTAAGAATTGATTGATAAATGCTGAAGTATTACTTAAATTAGCGATTAAATCTTTCTCACCTGATAATAAACCATCAAGTTGTCTACTAAGTAATGTATAGTCTAATTGATTTTCTGGCATTTTTTGTTCCTCATTTCATTATTTTTTTGAATTATATCTCTATTTTAAGATTTTGAATATGTTTTGCATAGAAAAAGGTTTGTTGGATAAATATTTTACGTTATAATAAAGAGAACGATTTAGGAGGAGAATACATAATGGCAATTTATATAACACTTGCAATTATAATCATTATATTAATTGGTATTGGTATAATGTTATGGTTGCGTACATCAAAGCGAAATTTGATTACTGAGACCGAGCAGCGTAAGCAAAAAATTAAACAATTACCTTTTCAAGATGAATTAGCTAAACTTAAAAAATTAAATATACATGGTGAAGCTAAGGACAAGTATGATCAATTCAAAAGGGAATGGCAAACTGTTTTACAAGAAGATTTAAAAGTTGTAGATGCAAAAATTCACGACGCAGATGCAGAATTAGATAAATTTAAGTTTTCTCAATCAGAAGAAAGTATTGCTGATGCTAATAAAATCATGGATGGTATAGAGAAGAAATATACGCGTTTAACTCAGAGTGTTACAGAATTAATGACAACAGTAGAAACAAGCGACCAATTATACGATGAATCTAAACAAATTTATAGAGAAACAAAAAGGGAAGTATTAGCTAACAGACATCAATTTGGTGATGCTGCAGAACTTATTGAGAAAAATATTGAAGCATTTTTACCTAGAATTGAGCAATATGAAGAACTTGTTGAAGATGGGCATTATATTAAAGCAAGTGGTCATATAGATCAACTCAATACAGATATGAAACGCATGCAAGAAGATATGAATGAAATTCCATTGTTGATTAAAGATGTTCAAAAAGAATTACCAGGTCAGTTCCAAGACTTGAAATTTGGTTGTAGAGATTTAAAAGTCGAAGGATATAATCTTGAACACGTTAAAGTTGAAGGTACTTTACAAACATTACGTGGCAAACTTAATTTAGTTGAACCATTAATAGGTAGACTAGAATTGACTAAAGCTGAGAACATTATAATTGAAATAAATGATACTTTAGATGATATGTATGATTTGATTGAACATGAAGTGAAATCTAAAAATACTGTAGAACAATCTAAAGAAATTATTACAGACG
This sequence comes from Mammaliicoccus sp. K-M42, assembly GCF_022386375.1. NCBI lineage: Bacteria > Bacillati > Bacillota > Bacilli > Caryophanales > Staphylococcaceae > Mammaliicoccus > Mammaliicoccus sp. K-M42. The sequence goes on from NZ_JAJNIS010000033.1 coordinate 8,948, forward strand.
AATTATTCCACGCAAAAGATATGAACTACACACTTCAAACTGAAATTGAATATGTTAGAGAAAATTACTATATTTCAGAAGAAGATGTTCATAAAGTTAGACAGTATGAGAATGAAATACAAAATCTTATCAGTGTTTATGATGAAATATTAGGTGAAATGGCTAAGACAAATGTTCGATATAGTGAAGTGGAAGATAACTTATTATATATTGAAGAACATGTTAAAGTGATAAATGATAATCAACAAAAAATTCAAAATCACTTAGTTTCACTTAGAGAAGATGAAGCAACTGCTCAACAAAACACATTACGAGTTCAATCTAAAAAAGAAGAAATATATAGAAATTTATTGGCGTCGAATTTACCTAGTGTACCTGAAAGATTCATCATTATGAAGAATGAAATTGATCATGAAATTCGTGAAGTTAATAAAATCTTCAGTCAAAGACCAATCAATGTACAATATGTTAAAGATAAAGTGAGTAATATTGTACTACAAATGAATAAGTTCGAAGATGAAACGACGGATGTTTTAATTAATGCAGTTCATGCAGAAACATTAATTCAGTATGGTAATAGATACAGAAAAGAAAACAATGAACTGAATAAAAGTCTTAATGAAGCAGAAAGACTCTTTGCTAATAATAGATATAAGAGAGCTGTAGAAATTGCTGAAACAGCACTTGAAAAAGTTGAACCTGGAATCAGTGAAAAAATTGAAGAAGAAGTTAATAAACAATAGTAGAACTATAGAGGCTGAGACATAAATACCCATTCTCAAATAAAAAGAGCTAATCCATATTTTCGGATTAGCTCTTTTTTCTTTATTTATAAAATCTACGATTTTGTACGTGCATGCTTGCCTAGGGTATGGTTCGAGCCTGTAGTCTCTCACGCATACTATTCCCTCAGGCGTCAGCACTTTACAAAATCGTGACAAAATATCCATTCTTATACAAAAAAATAAAGCACTTTCGTATAATTTAATTAATAACCACAAAAAATAAATTAACGAGGTGCTTTATGTATAAAAATTATAACATGTCTCAATTAACGCTACCACTAGATATTGAAGTTTTAATTCCAAAAAATGATATTGCGCATTTTGTAAATCAAATTGTAGAAACGATACCTAATGAAGAATTCTACGAATTTACTCAGCCTCTAAATGTTATCTACATGCTTTTGTGAGCTAATAAGTATATCTATAGCAAATGACTTATGGTATCATTATATAATGAAAAAAAGAGGTGACAGTATGATATATCTTGATAATGCTGCAACTACGAAACCTAATGAGGACGTTATTCAATCATATATTCAAATGAATACACAATATTTTTTTAATCCGAACAGTCCTCATACAGCAGGTGTGAAAATTGCTCATTTAATTGATAAAGCTAGAGATAATATAAAACAGTACTTAAACTTAAACGATAAGTTTGACATCATTTTTACGAGCGGTGCGACTGAATCAAATAATATAGCATTGCAAGGTATGGCTCAAGCGAAGAAAAGGTTTGGTAAAACAATTTTAACTACAAAAATTGAACATCCTTCTGTTCTAGAAACTATGAGAGCACTAGAAGAACAAGGTTTTAACCTACAATATATCAACACGTTAGAGAATGGAAAGTTAGATATTACATCATTGAAAAAATTACTTAACGATGACGTTGTACTTGTAACGTGTATGCATGTGAATAATATAATGGGACAAATTCAACCAATTGAAGAAATCAGTAATATTTTAAAAGACTATCCAAAAGTACATTTTCACGTAGATGGTGTTCAAGGATTTGGTAAAGTTAATTTAAATATTAATTTAGTAGATAGCTATAGTTTAAGTGCGCATAAATTTCATGGACTAAAAGGCTCTGGTATTTTAGCCTTTAAGCAAGCAAAAACGATTCAGCCAATTATTTTTGGTGGTGGACAAGAGTATGGTATTAGAAGTGGTACAGTAAATGCTCCCGTGAATATTGCTTTAACAAAAGCAATGCGACAAATGGATGCTCAAATGGATAGTAATATTAAATTATTAACTGAAAAAGGAAAAGAAATACGTCAATTTATTGATCAGTATGAAGGGGTTTTAATTAATTCTCCTATAGATGCTGCACCATATATATTGAATGTATCGTTTCCAGGAGTTAAAGGAGAAGTATTAGTTAACGCATTTTCTAAATATGAAATTTATTTATCCACTACAAGTGCATGTTCTTCCAAAAAAAGTTCTCATAATGAAACATTGAAAGCTATGGGGCTAAGCAATATTATAATTGAAGGAAGTATAAGAATAAGCATTGCACCAGATTTAACAAACGAACAAATAGAAGCATTTAAAGATGCCTTTGACAAAGTATATAATGAGGTAAAGGAGTTATTAAAATATGAATTATGATCACATATTGGTTAGATATGGGGAATTGACCCTTAAGACAGGTAATAGAAATATGTTCGTTAATAAATTAAAAGCAAATATTAAAAGTAGATTAATGCCACTTCAAGGTTATAAAGTACGTGCTAATCGTGACAGAATGTATATAGATGTACATGAAGGTTCAGATATTGAAGAAATGATGAGTCGTATCCAAACAGTGTTCGGCGTACACTCAGTAAGTCCAATAATAAGAATTGAAAAAGAATTGGACATTATGAAAGAAGTTGCTATAAAGTTTGCTGAGGATTTCAATGATGGTGATACTTTTAAAATTGATGTAAAAAGAGCAGATAAAACATTTGAACTAGATACATTTCAACTGCAACAAGAACTAGGAGGACACGTTCTTCAAAACACTGAAAATATAACAGTAAATGTTAAACAACCTGATCATAAAATTAAAGTTGAAGTACGTAAAGATGCCATTTATATGTATAACCGAGTACTCGAAGGAGTAGGAGGATTGCCAGTAGGAACGGGTGGTAAAACATTACTTATGCTTTCAGGTGGAATTGATTCACCAGTAGCAGGAATGGAAGTAATGAAAAGAGGCGTGACGATTGAAGCTATACATTTTCATAGTCCCCCATATACAAGCGAACAAGCGAAACAAAAAGTTATTGATTTAACAAAGCAACTTGCAAATTTAACTGGAGACATCAAACTACATATTGTTCCTTTTACAGAATTACAAAAACAAATTCATAAAGTAGTCGAAGAAAGTTTTACTATGACGAGTACTAGAAGAATGATGTTAAGAGTAACTGAAAAAGTAGCGCATGAAATTGGTGCACTTGCAATCGTCAATGGTGAAAATCTTGGACAAGTTGCAAGTCAAACTTTAGGTAGTATGTATGCAATCAATAGCGTGACATCTATGCCAATTTTAAGACCGTTACTTACTTTTGATAAAGAAGACATCGTTAAAAAAGCTAAAGCAATAAATACATTTGAATTATCAATACAACCATTTGAAGATTGCTGTACAATATTTACACCAAAAAATCCAAAAACAAATCCTAAACTTGAAAAAGTTGAATATTTTGAGTCTAAATTTGATTTTGGTCCATTAATCGAAGAAGCGGTAAAAAATGTAGAAACAATTACAATTTCTAAACATGATGATATACAGCAACAAAAAGATGAGTGGATGGATGAACTACTTTAATAATGACGTTGGGATGTCGCTATCATTAAAGTAGAGGAGATGTCCAGATGGAATTTGATTTAAATATTTTACTTATTATTATTTTATTTGGTTTAATAGCATCATTTATAGATTCCGTAGTTGGTGGAGGAGGACTTATTTCTTTACCAGCATTATTAGCTGTAGGTATGGATCCAGCAACAGCTTTAGGTACAAATAAATTAGCAAGTTCATTTGGAACGTTTACGAGTACAATGAAGTTTATAAAAGCTAGAAAAGTAGATTTTGATATAGTAGGAAAATTGTTTCCATTAAGTTTTGTCGGTTCAATATTTGGTGCGATTACTGCTACATATTTACCACCAGAATATTTAAAACCACTCGCAATTATAATATTAGCATTAGTGACTGTTTACTCAATTGTTAAAAAAGATTGGGGAGATATTAATAAATATAAGAAATTATCACTTAAAAAAGCTATCTTATTCATAGTAGGTGTTATAGTAATCGGATATTATGATGGATTTTTAGGTGGAGGTACCGGATCATTCTTTTTATTTATGTTGTTATTAATCGGTCTGGATTATTTACATGCAGCAGGCAATGCTAAATTTTTAAATCTAGCTTCCAATCTAGGCGCTTTACTTTTATTTATGATATTAGGACAAGTGAATTATATTTATGGATTCAGCATGGCAGCAGCTATGGTAGTCGGTTCATATTTAGGCGTTACATTTGCTATAAGAAAAGGTGTATCCTATGTAAAAGTCTTATTTATAGTAGTCACAATTCTATTAATACTTAAAAATGTATACGACTACGTTAATAGTCATTTCATGTAAAGAGCGTGAGCATAAATGCCTTAGAAAATTAATAAGAGCAGAAATTCATTATTAAAATTGAATTTCTGCTCTTATTTTTTGTGAAAATCATTCACACTACTTCCGACTAGTGTAAATATAGGTACCCATGATTACACTTCTTTAGACTAGTGTAAATATAGGTACTCATGATTACATTTCTATAGATTAGTGTAAATATAGCTATCCATGCTTACACTTTTCCCAATTAGTGCAAATTTAGTTATTCTATAACTTAGAGGCTGAGACAATTTATTTGTCTCAGCCTCTAATCTTTGTATTAAAATAGATAATTTCAACGATTTTGTGAAGTGCTGACGCCTGAGGGAATAGTATGAGTGAGAGACTACAGGCTCGAACCATACCCCTAGGCAAGCATGCACGAACGAAATCGTAAGATTGTATAAAAAATAATCAAGCATGCACGAACAAAATTATAAAATTTTATAAGAATTTTCTTTGAACTTTGCTCCAAAATGAATTTTGAGGTAATTTAAGTGTTCTTATATATTTATCTTTAATTCTAAGGCTTATAAAATCAGTTTCTTGTACACTTAGTGCTTCATTATCTAGACCCATGATTGGATAATAATTGCCTTCTTTATCAAGTGAAATTTTAAGTGTTCTTGTATCGCCTAATACAACAGAACTACTTACTGTTCTAAAGTTATTATTATTTAATGATGCAATTTCTGTTAATTGCATACTTCTTATTTTAGGATCTATAATTGCGCCATCTAAAGATTTATTATAACCTGTAGATCCAGTTGGTGTAGATATCAATAATCCATCTCCGTTAAATGCCTCGAAGTATTCATCATCTATAAATATTTCCATTTTCATTGGCTTGATAACGCTAGATTTAATGTAAAAATCGTTTAAACACATATAAGACATTTGATTGTTTAAATTTACTTCTAGTACTGGGTATTTCCTTACCATAACTTCTTCGGAATCTATTGATTTAATTAAATGTGGTATATCATCAACGCTAAAATCAACATATAAATAATTTTGATCTAATCTTGTTTTTATACCAATATAAACTTTATCTTTGTTGAAATTTGTTTTTCTACATGCTTGAAGGAAACTACCGTCACCACCTATTGAAGCGATAATGTCTGCATCATCATAGTTTGATACAAATACAAAGCCATGTGGTTCCATTTGGCTTTGTATTTTTTTTCGAGTCTCTAAGACATCGCTATCTTTTGAAGTGAATAAGTAAATATGTTTTTTTGTTGCCATAATTTGTTCCTCCCAAAAGTTACAGTTATTATTAAAGTCTGTTATTATTATAAATGTAAATATTTAAAATAGAAAGGAAGATACTATGTCTAAAAGAATTATTGCTATTATCATCGCTGTTATTCTAGTGGTAGGTGGTATTGTTGTCAGTACTGTTGGCATATTTTTGGATGATTCATGGAAAAAAACTGTGACAGATTCAGATGGCATTAGCGAGTCGGTTCAATCTGGTAGTGATAGTAGTAATAAAATCGTAAAATTATCTGTGAATGGTACAATTCAAGATACTGGTGCGGAAGAATCGCTATTCAGTGATGGAGGATATAACCATCAAGCATTTTTAAAACAACTTGATAAAATCAAGAAAGATAAAAGCGTTAAAGGTGTACTACTAGAAGTGAATTCTCCAGGTGGAGGAACATATGAGAGTGATGAAATACATAAAAAATTAGAAGAAATAAAAGCCAAAGATAAAAAAGTATATGTTCAAATGAAGAATATGGCTGCCTCAGGTGGTTATTATATCTCAACACCAGCAGATAAAATATATGCAGGTTCTCAAACATTAACTGGTTCTTTAGGTGTTATTATTTCAAGTATAAATTACGCAGAGTTAGCCAATGACATAGGTGTTAAAGATGAATCCGTAACATCTGGTAAGCATAAACAAATATTAAATCCAATGAAAGATATGACTAAAGAAGAACGTAATATTATGCAATCAATTATTGATGATAGCTACAAACAATTTGTAGATGTTATTAAAGATGGTAGACATATGTCTGAATCTGAAGTTAAAAAATTAGCTGACGGTAGAATTTATTCTGCACAACAAGCTAAATCAAATGGATTAATTGATGAGATTGGTTATGAAGATGATGCAATTAAAGACTTAAGAAGTGATATTAAATCTAAAAATGCACAAGTCGTAACTTATGATACATCATCAGGATTCTTAAACTTCCCAATGGGAGCTAAAAGTAAAATATCTTCTATGATGGGCTTAGATGATTTAAGTAAATATGAATCTTTAGTTAAAGCAAATAAATCACCACAACCTATGTACTTGTATGGTGAGTAAGGAGGGATTTTAAATGACTGAAGCAAGTTACGAACAAGTCGCTACAACTCGTGAACAAAGTGTTATTGAGCGTACAGTTAATAAACACATGTCTGATATAAAATCCATCGTATTTGCAGGATTCTGGGTTAGATTTTTATCTTATATCATTGATATATTAGCTTTAGCAGGTTTTAAAGGAATAGTGTTAAGCCCTCTATTTGCATTAACACAAATTAAGAATGAATATTTATTTGTGCCATACTTTAGCGTTGGAAATATAATAAGTGCCTTAATATTTTATTTATATTTTGTACTTATGACATATTATTTTAAAGCAACACTCGGTAAAATGATTCTAGGATTAAGTGTATACAGAGAAGATGCAAAATCGCTGAAGTTGAAAGATGTACTATTTAGAGAGTGGATTGGAAGAATTATATCAGGTGCATTATTAGGAATACCATATTTAGTAGTAGCTTTTAATAAAAAACATAAAGGTATTCACGACTATTTTGGTGAGACAGTTGTGCTTAAAAATAAATATATTCAACTAAGAAACGACTTCCAAAAGGCTACAAGGTAAGCATGTTATAAACAAAAAAATTTTAAAGTCTCTTTAATCATGATAAAATATATTTATCAAGAATAAGGAGGCTTTTTTTATGGCGCAAGTTACATTCAAGAATGAACCAGTTACAATATTAGGCAAGGAAATTACAGTAGGTTCAGTAGCACCAGATTTTACTGTATTAGCAAATGATTTATCTGAAAAGACTTTAAAAGACTATGAAGGTAAAAAGAAACTTATTAGTGCCGTACCTTCTTTAGATACAGGAGTTTGTAGTCAACAAACTCGTAAATTCAACGAAGATGCTGCAAATGAACAAGATGGTGTTGTCTTAACGATATCTAATGACTTACCATTCGCACAAAAAAGATGGTGTGCAGCTGAAGGTTTAGAAAATGTTGTTACATTAAGTGACCACCGTGATTTATCATTCGGTGAAAACTTTGGTGTTATAATGAAAGAACTTCGTTTATTAGCTCGTTCAGTATTTGTTTTGGACAAAGATAATAAAGTAGTTTACGCTGAAGTAGTGAGTGAAGGTACTAACCATCCTGACTATGATAAAGCTTTAGAAGCTTTTAGAAATTTAAACTAATTAACAACCATAAATCGCTGTCCATTAGATTGGACAGCTTTTTATACGAAAGAGGGCAATTATGACTGAAGAAAAGAATATAATGGAAATATTATTTGAAAAACTTGATGTAAAAAGTAAAGACCTCCATGACGAAAATGGCCAAAGCTATATTGAAAATTTAGGATTAGCAATGGAAGAAATTTATACGAACCAAAGAGATTTGTTAGAGCAATCTACTTTACAAGAACGTAGAAAAGCATTCCAATTTGCTTATTTAAGTTTATTAAAAGAAGAAGTTATTCAACCGAATCATCAAATGACGCCTGATTCAATCGGGTTTATTTTAAGTTATCTTGTAAACTTATTTAATAAAAATAGAGAATCACTAAATATAGTAGATATCGCAAGTGGTACTGGACATTTAAGTGCAACAATTAATGAACAAAACCAAGAAAAAACAGTTATGCATCATTTAATTGAAGTAGATCCAGTTTTACAACGTGTAAGCATTCATTTAGCTAACTTTTTAGAAATACCATTTGATGTATATCCACAAGATGCGATTATGCCTTTACCATTAGAGGAAGCAGATGTAATAGTTGGTGACTTACCAGTAGGCTATTATCCTGTTGATGAGCGTAGTAAAGAAATGAAATTAGGTTTTAGTGAAGGTCATAGTTATAGTCATTATTTATTATTAGAGCAAGCTGTAACTGCAACTAAGCCTGGGGGATATGTCTTTTTAATAGTTCCTACAAAATTATTTGAAGGTGAAGAAGTGAAACAGTTGCAAAAATATATTGCAACAGAGACAGAAATGCAAGCATTCTTGAATTTCCCTAACTCATTATTCAAAACAGAACAGTCACGTAAATCACTATTGATCCTACAAAAGAAAGATCAAGGAAATACTAAGAGTGTAGAGGTATTGCTTGCTAATATTCCTGACTTTAAGGCACAATCACAATTGCAAACGTTTTTATCTGAAGTAGATGAATGGATGGAAAAAAATCATTCTTCATAAACTGTGTTAATGCTTGATTCATAACTGTATTAGTGTTTAAATAGTATAGAAAAGTATTATCAGGAGGAAGTCTAAATGACAAAAATAATAGCAATTAATGCCGGTAGCTCATCTTTAAAATTTCAATTATTTGAAATGCCAGATGAAAAAGTTATCACTAAAGGATTAATCGAGCGTATCGGGTTAAAAAATTCAATTTTCTCAATTTCTGTAAATGGAGAAAAAATAACTGAAACATTAGATATAGAAAATCATGATGTTGCAGTAAATATTATGTTAGATGCATTGAAAGAACATAATATTATTAATGACATCAATGATATTCAAGGTACAGGACATCGTGTTGTACATGGTGGGGAACTATTCCCTGAATCTGCACTTGTTACAGATGACGTATTGGCTAAAATCGAAACATTAACTGATTTAGCACCATTACACAATCCAGCCAATTTAATGGGTATTAAAGCATTCAGAAAATTATTACCAAGTATTCCACATGTTGCTGTATTTGATACATCATTCCACCAGACTATGCCTGAAGAATCATATTTATATAGTTTGCCATATCATTTCTATAAAGATTATGGTATTCGTAAATATGGTTTCCATGGAACAAGTCATAAATATGTATCAGAAAGAGCAGCTGAATTATTAGATCGTCCATTAGATCAACTTAGAATTATTTCTTGTCATATCGGTAATGGTGCTTCTATTGCAGCTATTGATGGCGGTAAATCTGTAGATACATCAATGGGCTTCACACCTTTAGCAGGTGTTACGATGGGTACACGTTCAGGTAACCTTGACCCAGCGTTAATTCCATATATAATGGAAAAAACAGGTAAAAATGCAGAAGAAGTATTAAATATTCTTAACAAAGAGTCTGGTCTTCTTGGTATCTCAGGATCATCTAGTGACTTAAGAGATATTCAGCAAGATGCAAATGAAGGTAATGAACGTGCTAAATTAGCATTGGATGTATTCGCATCTAGAATTCATAAATATATGGGTTCATATGCAACAAGAATGCACGGCTTAGATGCAATTGTATTTACAGCAGGTGTTGGTGAAAACTCTGATACTGTACGTGCTAAAGTATTAGAAGGATTAGAGTTTATGGGTGTTTATTGGGATCAACGCCTAAACACTGGATTACATGGTGAAGAAGCATTTATCAATTACCCACATTCACCAGTCAAAGTAATTGTAATTCCAACAGATGAAGAAGTCATGATTGCACGTGATGTATTGAAATTCGGTAACTTAGGTTAATATATTAAAGAACTTCACAATTTGTGTCGTTCTTAAACTGTCAATAAAGTATGAGACTTTGTTGACAGTTTTTTTATGCGAATTTTTTAGTAAAAACCGCACTTAAAGTGAATATATATATGTTTAAAATTATCTTGATTGGATATAACTAATTAATGTCTATTTTGAGGAGGATATTTATGAGACCAGAGAGAGCGTTAATGCGTTTAGTCAGAATAGTAACGAGAAGAGTAGCTAAAGAACAATCTAGAAAACAAAAACAAGAAAACAAACAAAATTTAAAAAATCAAAATGTAGATAATAAATAAATATAAGAAAAAAGCGTTCAGTTATACTGAACGCTTCAGAGTGTCGACAAAGTCTTAGACTTTGCCGGCATTTTTTTATGCGCATGCTTTCCGCGGGCATGTTCTCAGCCTGTAGTTTTCGAATCATGCTTTTCCCGCAGGAGTCAGCCAAAAAAATACCAAATATTAACAAACTATTTTATAATATAGATGAAATTTTATTTAGGAGTTGATTCTATGTTAAATAAATGTACGGAAACAAAACCTATATTAGAGAAATCCGTAGACATGTTTGGCAAGATGATTTAGATATAATCGAAGATTTAAGGTTTGTAGATACAATTAAAAAATCATATAAACTAAGAAGTCAAACTGTAGAAAGAAGATTTGGCGATGCAAAAGAACAGCCTAGTTTAAACGCAGTTTAAGCTTAAATTTAATAAAACATACTTATTAAAACAAAAAAACAAACTGAACTTATTAATTTAAGTTCAGTTTGTCCACAGTCTGAAGCCTTCAGTTATACTGAACGCTTTTTTATATTGTAAGAATTATTTACTTTCATGGTGTTCATCAAATAATTCTTGTGTAGCTACAATAGGTTCGAAGTCATCTGGCATTGTTTCTGTTCTAACAACTAGAACGTCACAAGGTGAATTTCGCACGATTGATTCAGAAACTGAACCTACGATAAATCGTTCAACAGCATTTAAGCCGGAAGTACCACACATAATAAGGTCTACATCATAATCTATTGCTAATTTTTTAGGAATAACTGTTTTTGGTGAACCAAATTCAAGTTTAGTTGCTACATTAGAAACGCCATTTTTTTCAGCGAATTCTTTATATCCAGATAGTAAACTTTCAGCAAAGCTAGTAGCTTTATTTACTATTTGAGTATCGTAAGCCTCGACACTTGCATAAGATCGAGAATCTACAACATTGACGATTGTTAATTTTGCATCATTACGTTTAGCGACTGCCACAGCTTTGTTGTATGCCCATTCTGACTCAGTTGAACCATCTACAGCTATTAAAATATTTTTGTAACTTAACATAAAAACCGCCTCCTAGTTCTTTTGTTTAATTATATCATAATTTTCTGAAAAAATAACATTATAAACTTTTAAATAAAAGGAAATATTGAACAGTTTTATGAGAAATATGTTAAAGTATAAATGCAGTAATAATTATTTGAAAATTTAGAAAATAAAGATAATATAAAAACTGAATAATAATGATTGCGCTTTCAAATTAGTGGCGTTAAGATTGAATCAAGGAGGAATGTAAAATGATTATAGGGGTACCAAGAGAAATTAAAAATAATGAAAATAGGGTGGCATTAACACCTAGTGGCGTAGCTAGTTTAATCGCACAAAATCATGTAGTTAAAGTTGAGACAGAAGCTGGAATTGGTTCACAATTCACTGACGAAGATTATAAACAATCTGGCGCAGAAATTGTTAGTCAAGAACAAGCTTGGAATGTAGATATGGTTATGAAAGTTAAAGAACCACTTAAAGAAGAATATCAATTTTTCAAAAAAGATTTAATTTTATTTACATACTTACATTTAGCAGCAGAAGAGTCTTTAACTAACGCATTATTAGAAAAAGAAGTTACATCAATAGCTTACGAAACTGTACAGTTAAGCAATCGTTCATTACCATTATTAGCTCCAATGAGTGAAGTTGCAGGTAGAATGTCGACACAAATCGGCGCGCAATTTCTTCAAAAAACTAATGGTGGAATTGGTATACTATTATCTGGTGTTCCAGGTGTTAAACGCGGTAAAGTTACAATAATTGGTGGAGGACAAGCTGGTACAAATGCTGCTAAAATGGCAGTTGGACTTGGAGCAGACGTAACAATTATTGACTTAAATCCAACACGTTTACAACAATTAGACGATTTATTTGGTGCAAGTGTTCAAACAATGATGTCATCACCTTTAAATATTGAAGAAGCAGTAGTTGAAAGTGATTTAGTTATTGGTTCAGTACTTATTCCAGGAGCAAAAGCCCCGAAACTTGTAACTGAAGATATGGTTAAAAAAATGAAACCAGGTTCAGTATTAGTAGATATCGCAATTGACCAAGGTGGATCATTCGAAACTTCAGACAGAATTACAACACATGATGATCCAACATACGTAAAACATGGCGTAGTACATTATGCAGTTGCTAACATGCCAGGAGCAGTTCCAAGAACATCTACAATTGCATTAAATAATGCAACTACACCATATGCAATTCAATTAGCAAACAAAGGCTATGTAAAAGCATGTCAAGATAATGAAGCACTAGCAAAAGGTTTAAACACAATTCATGGTAAATTAACTTATGAAGAAGTAGCTAAAGCTTTTGATAAAGAATTCACACCATATCAAGAAATATTAAAATAAGCAGAAATTGAAAAAAACCTGTCTCTCTAAAGCCTGAGACAGGATTTTTTGTTTTTTTGCAGCTTGAGAAAATAAATATCAGCAACTATAATTTGTATGTAATTTTATCGATTTACTTATAACAACGACGAGAAAGGTGAGCAAATGTTCCCATAGCATAATAAAGTGTAAGGGACATAATTCCGAGAAATGTCCGCAAGAGGTGTTGTTAGGGACAAAATTCCGAAAAATGTCCGTAAGAGTGTGTGTTAGGGACAAAATTCTGAGTAATGTCCGTAAGAGGTGTCGTAAGGGACAT
>NZ_JAJNIS010000034.1:0-21563 GCF_022386375.1 Mammaliicoccus sp. K-M42
AGTTACTTTCAAATATAGCACTTGCCAATTCTTCAAAGTCTACGTTAATATTTAATTGAGTCATATATAGTCACCTCTACAATTTTTTCTTAGTCGATTACATTGTACTAAAGTGAGCTATATATGGCTCTTATTTTATTACACAATTATATGGACATATTCGCTAGTCGGACCTGTCTTGCAATATTCAGTCGCTCTATGTTGCTTGTCGACCCTGTCTTGCAATTTTCAGCCGCTCTATGTTGCTAGTCGACCCTGTCTTGCAATATTCAGTCGCTCTATGTCGCTAGTCGACCCTGTCTTGCAATATTCAACCGCTCTATTTATCATGTTCGACTCGTCTTGATAAATTCAACCGCTCTATTTATCATGTCGGACTCGTCTTGATAAATTCACGGACACACCCTCATCCTCATTACTTCTCTTCTATATATCTAGCTTCCTATCTAATACTTCTTCCATCATCATCCAGCCTTTTTGATCTTGTCCTTCTGTATCATATGGTTCGAATCCGTAATTTAAATACATATTTATAGCTGGATAACTTGTCGTTTGTGTTGTTAAATATACTTGCTCATGGCCAAGTTCAATCATTTTATTCAATGCTGTGCTTAATAACGGCTTCGATAGTTTCTTTCCTTGATATTCTGGTTTAATTGCTACAAAGTGTATTCTTCCTAAATTTTCTCCTATGCCTTCTAAATGACCAAACCATGCTGTTGTTGTACCTATTACTTCTCCACTTTTATTCTCTATAAAAAGACATCTATATTTCATTTCTTCTATATTAGACCCGAATTCTTTATTGAATCTTTTTAGTGCTTCATCAGTATCTTTAAATTCTCCAGCTGCAGTTTCAACTTTAGCCCAATTGTGTTCGTCGCCTTGTCTAAACATTCTTATCGTATATCCTTCTGGTAATTCGAATTGAGGGAAATTTTCTAAGTTATTTCTGAACATTTTTAGTTTAATTCTTTCCATAAGTCATACCTCTTTTTTCTATTTTTTGAAAAATTACAGACTGTCATAAATCCATAATTCTTTTAATATTCCTGTCATAAAAGAAATTTCTTTTTTATTCTACTGTAACCTATGATATCAAAATTGATGTTAAAGTGTATAAAGTAATCAAGAGACAAAATATATAAATTTAATTTATTGCTTATGGAGGAAAATTTTATTATGAAAAAATTATTATTTGCAACAACAGCTGTAGCAGGAATTATTGCTTCTGGTTTTGGAGCACAAGCAGATGCAAGTGAAAATACAAACTACTCAACTCAAAATACTAACTATACAACTACACAAGTAGCCGATACATCTAATACAAACGAAGTATACAAAGAATTTATTGCTGCTGGTGGTACAAAAGCATTATGGGATAATATTGTAATGCCTGAATCAAGTGGTAACCCTAACGCTGTTAATGAACTAGGATATAGAGGTCTTGGTCAAACTAAAGAAGCATGGGGTACTGGTAGTGTTACTGAACAAACTAAAGGCATGATTAACTATGCTAAAGAACGTTATGGTTCAGTAGAAGCTGCAATTGCATTCCGTCAAGCTAACAATTGGTGGTAAGATTTAATATCATATCAAAGACTGCTATGTGGATATCCGCATAGCAGTCTTTTTTTATGAATCACGCTTTTTGACAAACACAATGAGACATATTATACTTAACTTGTATTCAAATTAAATACAAGTGAGGTTTTTTAAAATGAAAATTGGCGTAATCGCAGCAAATGGTAAATCAGGTAAACTGATAACAGAAGAAGCAGTGAATAGAAATTTAGATGTTACTGCAATCGTACGTAATGAAAATAAAACTATTGCTAAACAATCTATTATTAAAGATATTTTTGAATTAACAACTGAAGATTTAACACAATTTGACGTTGTAATCGATGCTTTTGGTGAATTTAGAGAAGATAAACTTCATTTACACCAAGACACTATCCAACATTTAAGTGATATTTTATCAAATACAAATACAAGACTAATCGTTGTTGGAGGCGCTGGTAGTTTATATGTTGATGAGCAATTAGAGACGCAACTATATAACACTCCTGACTTTCCAGATGCTTATAAACCACTTTCAACAGCTCAAGGAAAAGCACTAGACGATCTTCGTAAAAGAGATGATGTACGTTGGACGTTTGTAAGTCCAGCAGCAGAATTTATAGCTGACGGAAAAAGATCAGGAGACTATATACTTGCTGGAGAAAAATTAACATTAAACAGCAAAGGTGAAAGTAAAATAAGTTATGCAGACTTTGCTATTGCATTAATAGACGAAGCAACTGAAGGCAACCATGTACAAGAAAGAATTTCTGTAGTTTCAAAATAATTTCCAATTCTTATCGCTTTTATCATCTTTGAAAGTTATAATAAATAATGAATCTAAGAGGTGATAAAGCGTGAATACACAAATATCGGTCGCAATCCATATACTATCTTTGCTATCAATAAATGACGAACCAATCTCAAGTAAATATATAGCAAGTAGCATTAACAGTAACCCTACACTCGTAAGAAAAATATGTAAATTTTTAAAGAACGGTAATTTAATAGATAGTCAACAAGGTAAATCAGGTTACAAACTATCTAAATCAGCCGATCAAATAGCATTAGGCGACGTATACCATCTCATACAAGAAGAAGAACATTTCGCTAAAATACACCAAGACACAAACCCAGACTGCTTAATAGGTAAAAATATACAAACAGCATTAGATGAAATTTATACTGAAGTAGATTTAAAAATTATCGAAGAACTCAATAAAACAACAATAAAAGACTTAGCCAAAAAAATGACTACTAAGTAACAAAAGGTCTAACCAATTTGAACATCCCCTTTCAAGTAGACACTAAATAGTGCCAAACTTTGAGAAGATCCGTTCATTATATTGGTTAGACCTTTTTTAGTGTGATTCTGAGGTTGTGCTTAGTGGGGGTGCGGTTGGTGGGGTTGCGCTTACTGGCAGAATTCTGAATTGTGCTCCTTAGATTGTTCTTACTAGCAGAATTCCGAATTGTGCTCCTTAGACTGTTCTTACTGGCAGAATTCTGAATTGTGCTCCTTAGACTGTTCTTACTGGCAGAATTCTGAATTATGCTCCTTAGATTGTTCTTACTAGCAGAATTCTGAATTGTGCTCCTTAGACTGTTCTTATTAGCAAAATTCTGAATTGTGCTCCTTAGACTCTTCTTACTGGCAGAATTCTGAATTGTGCTCCTTAACAGCACCTCTTACGGACTTTTCTCGGAATTTTGTCTCTAACGACACCTCTTACGGACTTTTCTCGGAATTATGTCCCTTACGACACCTCTTACGGACATTACTCAGAATTTTGTCCCTAACACACACTCTTACGGACATTTTTCGGAATTTTGTCCCTAACGATACCTCTTACGGACTTTTCTCGGAATTTTGTCCCTAACAACACCTCTTACGGACTTTTCTCGGAATTTTGTCCCTTACACTAAAGCCCGCTTATCTATTATTTATACACAAACAAAAATATCAATATATGTACTAGGTTGTTTAATACGTGACACATTATGGCGATTTCGATTCGATTGGTGATTAAATATAATGCGCCAAAGATGAGTCCGAGTGCAAAGTATATTATAAATTCTCCTATACTTGTTGGTCCGTGAATGAGTCCGAATAGGATACTTGATACGATAAACCCTGCCAGCAAATGTCCTTTGAACATACCTTTTAAAATAAATCCTCTAAATATTAGTTCTTCAAATATTGGTCCTAAAATTACAAATATGATAATTGATATAAAAATCGGCATTGTGTTTAAATCTTTATACACATCCACTTGGTTACTTGGCTGCCCTATTATAGCTGAAATGGTCCAATATATTTCAAGAGATAGTATTGTAGCTATTAATCCAAATAATAGGTGCTTTTTCTCAAGCGGTTTAAACTGTATCAATTTAAACTGAAATTTTGATATTAAATATATGAGCATTATAAATAATATGAGTCCTATAGCGAGCACAACTAAATTACTTGCTAACCCTATAGTTGTATATGTTCCCATACATATAATTGAAAGCAGTATAGACTCCCATAGGACATACTTATATTTATTATGTGCGATTGGCTCATTGTCTTCAAAAATTTTTTTAATGCTCATATAGTCTTAACTCCTTCTTCTTAACTGAAGATTCCTTATTATTTCATCGGCACTTTTAAATAGAATGTTGTACCTACATCTACTTTGCTTTCTACTTCAAGATGTCCGTCCATTTGTTGTGCGAGATTTTTAGCGATATAGAGTCCTAAACCAGAACCACCTGTATCTTTATTTCTTGATTCTTCAACTCGATATGTTCGATCAAAGATGCGATTTAAATGTTGTTCGGCTATACCTGGTCCATCATCTGAAACAGCGATACATATAGAATGATCCGCTTCTTTTGATACTTTTATTTCTATTCTCGAGCCTGCTTGTGTAAACTTAAATGCGTTATCAATTATATTAATTAAAATTCTCTCTAGAGGAATTCTATATTGTTTAATCAACGTTATTTCTTCACACAACTGTACATCTATTGTGCGATTTTTAGTTGATAATTGTCGTTCGTAAGATTGTAAAATTGTTACAAAAAGTTTATCTATATAAATCGTTTCAAGTTTGTATGTTTCTGCGTTGTTTAAATTGAGTTCCATTACACTTGTTAACTCATCAAACATATATGATATTCTTTGTGCTTGTTTTATTAATACATCATAGGCTTTTTGTTGCTCACTTGAGCCAGTAATCACGCCTTCTTTCAACCCTTCAGCATATGAAGCTATACTAGCTAACGGGGTCTTTAAATCATGCGTTAAATTTTGTACCATTTCACTCTTTTCTTGTTGCTCATGTTTCACTTGTTCAATTTTAGCCTCTATATTGTGAGCCATCATATTAAATGAGTCGCTCAATTCTTTCATTTCTTTCGGGCTATCAATTTTTAATTTTGTTTCATTATAATTTCCATTAGCAATTAATTTAGTTTGTTTATTCATCAATCTGATACGTTTAACTAATGGATTGATAAACAAAATACATATAAATGTAGTAAGACAGCTTGAAATAATGGCACTTATGGTAAGTAACAATGTTGTGTTCGCATCAAACCACATCCATTTATATGCTACTGCTAAAATAAGCGTCGTTAATACGATACTACTTATAAATGCGGTGATGATTTGTGTTCTAATAGTTAGCATTTATTTCGCCCTTTCAAATTTATACCCTAAACCCCAGACAGTTTTAATAACAAATTCATTGTAATTTTGTTGTTCTAACTTTTCTCTAATACGACGAATATGTACGTTTACTGTATTGGCATCTTCATAATAATCATATCCCCATACTTTTTCTAACAGTTCCGATTTAGATATGACCATTTTTTCATGTTCAGCGAGATACCATAGTAGATCAAATTCTTTCACTCTTAATGCAATTTCTTCGTGATTAACTTTTATAATTTTTTCTTGTTTACATAATTGTAGTGATCCAAAAGTTAAATACGCTTGTTGATTAAATTTTTGAGTACGATTTAATAAGTTATGTGCTCTTAATACGAGTTCACGTGGGCTAAATGGTTTCTTAATGTAATCATCAGCACCTAATGTTAATGCATATATCGTATCGTGTTCTTGTGTTTTAGCAGTTAAATAAATAAAAGGAATATCTAACTGCCTAGTTTTCATTTCTTTTACAACATCATAGCCATTCTTTTCAGGCATCATAATATCTAAAATAATTAAATCGATATCATCGTTCATTAAATCTATAGCTTGTTGTCCATTAGATGCTATAACGACATGATGACCTTCATATTCAAAATAAGTCTTACAAATATCTAAAATATCTTGTTCATCATCTACTATTAAAATATTTGCCATATTATCTATCCTGCTTCCTTTTTCATAAACATATTATAAATAGCATATGCTGATAGATTACGTAATTTATCCATATTTAATACAATCATAATAAAACCTAATAACTGAATTGGATACGTAAAAATCATATCTGCTAATATGTAATTTATCATTATAAATATACCAAAAAGTGCTGCATATTTCTGTAAGAAACCAATAACTAGTGCAATACCAATCATCATTTCTCCAAGTGGAATAACCCACTCCCACAAAGTAGTATATGGTTCAATCATATACTCAAACATCAACTTATACCACATCGGGGAATCTTCGTTTTGAGCAATAACGTGTGTTAGTCCAGTTAAACTAAATCCTCCAGTGAATTTTTCATAACCTTGTATAAAAATCATCAATCCGCTCATTAAGTGAACTATTAAACATAAAAATTGAAATACTTTTTTCATGACATGCTCCTTTTTAATAAAGTATTGGGGAAACTCAGTTGTCCTGAATTCCCCCTAGAATTTGAAGTTATTTTACTTTAATTTTGCACTTCCGAATACGACATGTGCTTTTTTACAATAAATTGTAACTTCATTATATTTAGATGTGTCCATATCTTTTAAATCAAAAGTTTGTTCCATCTTGTTATAATCTACTTTATCAATTTCCATGCCCTTATCAACATTTCCATCTTTCGTTAAATACACGTGTAAATCTGGTGCTTTAGAAGATTTGAAATCTGTAAGCATTAATTTGTTATCTTTAATCGTTGCTTTACCTTCCACCATTTCATCATTCATAGATTTGAACATGCCAGACATCATCATATCTTTATCTTTCATGTTGTCTTTCGACATATCTTTATCTTTCATTTCACTTTTAGTATCCATATTCTCATCTTTTTTCATGTCATCATTGCCACATGCACCTAATAATAATGTTGTTGTTAATGCAAACGCACCTATAGTTGTCTTAGTTAAATTCATTTAACACATCTCCTCTTTAGTTGATATGTTAAGTGTATGCGCTATATAATCATTAAACCATTAACTGTTTATTAACTACTATGAACTTATTATTAATTATTCATTTCTATAACTTTTCCAGAATTCGAATAACTGATTAGGACTTTTCGAGTCATATTGATGAATAAACCAGTCTCAACTACTCCAACAATAGAAATTAAGTCTTGGTTTAACTTTTCCGGATTGTTAATCACTTTAAAATCACAATCTAAAATATAATGATCATTGTCAGTTAAAAATATACCGTTATTGTCCATTCTTAAAGTAGCGTTACAACCTAGAGCTTCAATTTCACGAGCAGTCACTTCCCAACCAAAAGGTACTACTTCAACAGGTAATTTAAACTCACCTAAAATCTGAACATATTTAGATTCATCAATAATCACAATAAATTGATCCGTAGCATTTGCGACAATTTTCTCACGTAAAAGCGCACCACCCCCACCTTTAATCAATTGGAAGTTCTCATCAACCTCGTCCGCCCCATCAATCACTAAATCTAAATGATTCACTTCAGAAAAATCAGTAAGCGGAATATTATTAGAACGCGCCCATTCAGCAGTCTTTTCAGAAGTAGGAATACCTTTAATATTTAACCCTTCTTTAATACGTTCACCTAAACTCTGAATAGCATAATACATAGTCGACCCCGTACCTAGACCAACCACCATACCATCTTTAATATAATTAATCGCTTCATATGCAACACGTTTTTTAAGATCATCTTGATTCACACCGAACACCTCTTTTTAATAAAATGCTATATGAAATTTAGTTTAACATAATGTTAATCTATGTCTTGGTGGAACACTTCGATTAACGACTGAGTTAATCTACAACTTACTCAATCTCTTCGATTAACGGCTGAGTTAATCTACAACTTAATCAATCTCTTCGATTAACGACTGAGTTAATCTACAACTTACAAACCAACTTTTCCATCCACCAGATATATTTACATTTATGACTGTTTGTTGTATCATCGAGGTGTATTATTATACTTAGTCATAGCGTTTGACACATTTTTAGGAGTGATAATCACAAACATTTGTGGAAGGATGTCCTAGTTTAATAACTTGTCCAAAGATTTATGTATTTGAACATTGATTAAGCAGTTATAGCTGAGAGATACTCAAAAGTTAAGGAGTGATTTATTATGCGTAAAGCAGGAAAATTACTTGCATCAACTGTCATTGTATCAACACTTGTCGTAGGTTCTTCAGCAGCATATATGACAACGAGTAATTCAGAAGCTCAAGCAGCAGAACAAGTTCAAAAATGGGGTCAAGGTGTAGGTGGATCTAGTGGTACAAATACACAAAGTACTTCAGAAACAAACGCACAAATTCCTTGGTATAAATACGAAGGTTATACAACATACGATCCTTACTTTACACTAGATTATAATTTCGTACGTGCATCTAAATATGACAATGTTACCATCGATGGTTATAAAGTAGATCCAAAAGCTTATAAAGATTATGCCTATTCTAAAAAAGTTTATGATACGACTGTAGATTTTAATGATAAAAACGAAGTCATTCAAATAAGTTTTAAAACTAAACCAAATACAGTAACAAAAGAAGCTTTCAAAAAAGCTCATGCCTCTAACGATATGGGAGAAGAAGGTCCAGATAGTGGCAATGGCACAATGATTCCTTATAATACAAACGAGGCTTCATATAAAGCGTTCTTTGATGAAAATGGTTATTTGACTAAAATTATATATGGTCAATAACTTGATAATAAAATAGTAACAAAAAAGGACTGAGACAAATGATTTGTCTCAGTCCTTTTTCATTTTTATTTAGTATTTGAAGCTTTTTCATCTGTTCTAGGTAATGGATAAAATCGTAACTTTTTAAAAAAATCATTTATAACAAATTATTTTCAAATTAAAGGGTATAATTATAATAAAATATATAAAGTCATCATAAAAGGAGAACAATATGTTTAAAAATGTATTAAGCGAAAATATATGGGGACGCGTTGTTAGTGAGAAAGAGCCTGTTTTTGAAGAAATTAATAAAATAGTAGAATCTAACTCAAAATTAATATCAAAGCTAAACAATGAATATCATGATCACGATTCAACAATAAAATTATTATCAGAAATAACAGGACAAAAAGTAGATGATTCTGTTGGAGTTAATTTACCATTGTACTCAGATTTTGGAAAGCATTTATCTATTGGTAAATCTGTATTTATAAATAGTAATGTTATGTTCACAGATTTAGGAGGCATTACTTTAGAAGACCATGTATTAATTGGACCTAGAGTTAATTTACTTAGTGTCAATCATCCTACAAACCCTGAACAGCGTAGAGGATTGATTGTGAGCCCAATTACGATTAAAAGAAACGCATGGATTGGTGCAGCAGCTACAGTATTGCCAGGCGTTACTATTGGCGAAAATGCAATCGTCGGTGCGAATGCTGTCGTAACAAAAGATGTACCAGCAAATACAGTTGTAACTGGTAGCCCAGCTAAAGTTGTTAAAACAATTTAATTCAAATTTAAGCGTTTAATTTATAGCGTTTATTTTTATTATAAGGAGCGTATCTGTATGTCTGAAGTTACATTCACTATTGACTCAAAAACCTTTTCAGCAAATATATTCGATAATGCAACAGCGCAATATTTGCTAGATAAATCACCTTTATCAATTACGATGCATGACTTAAATAACAATGAGAAATATCATAAATTTAATGAGAGATTCCCTACAAACACTCAAGAAGTCGAGCATATTAACAAAGGTGATATTATGTTATATCAAGATTCTTATTTAGTGATTTTTTATAAATCGTTTGATGCAACTTATCGTTATACACCTATTGGTACTATTACAAATCCAGATTCATTAGAAGACATTAATCATAAGTCCGACATAGATATAACTATAAAATAAGGCAGTGGTACAGAAATCTTTTTTAATAAATTAGATTTCTGTCTCACTGCCTTTTTATTTCTATAAATATATAATTGTTTATTTAGTATTTGAAGCTTTTTCATCTGTTCTAGGTAATGGATAAAATCCAGCGTTAAACTGTTTCCATAATGGTTCTGGCAATTCATGTTTGTCAGTTCTTTCTGGATCAAATACTGAAACGATTTCATCTTCTTTACCTTGTTCTATTTTTGAAACGAATTGATGATCAAGTAATAATTCTCTACCTATTGCGATTAGAGGCGCTCCTGTTTCATAAGCTGCTAATGCATCATCTGCAGTAAAGATTGATCCTATACCAATTAATGGAACACGACCATTGATCCAATGTAATAATAATTTCACACGTTGTTCACCTTTGTACTGTCCTTCTCTTGTTGTAGAATGGATATCCATTAATGAAACATGTAAATAATCAATAGGTTGTTCTGAAAGTGTCTTAACTAGCTCTTCAGTTAACTCCATAGAAATTCCTGGAGATTCAACTTCTTCAGGAGAGAAACGATATCCTACAATAAAGTCTGGTGTTGCATGTTCACGCACTACTTTAGTAACCGCTTCAACAACAGCTAAAGGATATTTTAAATGGTCTCCCCACTCATCTTCTCTACGGTTGTAATAAGGTGAGAAGAATTGGTGAATTAAATAATGATTAGCACCATGAATTTCAACACCATCAAAGCCTGCATCAATTGCTATTTTAGTTGCATTAGCAAATGATTCAATAGAATGTTCTATTTCTTCAACAGTTAATTCACGAGCTGTATGTTTTTCTTTTTGTCCAAAGCCTTGTACTGCAACTTCAGTTGGAGCAGCCGCTTCACCAGTTGGCGTTAAACCAGGTAGAGACATTGCACCACCATGATGAATTTGAATTAAAGCTTTCGCACCATTTTTCTTCATCACTTCAGCTTGCTTAGTTAATCCTGGAAGATCTTCCTCTTTAGAAACTGAAGGTTGTCCAGGAAAAGCTTGTCCCAAAGGTTCAACATAACTAGCAGCAGTAAGAGAAATCCCTACATCTTTAGAACGTTTTTCTATATATGGAATTTCAATATCTGAGATAGTACCATCTTCATTTGAAGAAACATGAGTTAAAGGTGCTAAGACAAATCTATTTTTAACTTCTACACCATTAGGTAATTTTAAAGACTTAAATAAAGGTTCATATTTTTCATTCATTTTAGTAAATCCTCCTTATGAAATAACACTATACCACCATAAGAAATCAACACGCTACTTTAATGCTTATAAAAATAGTAAGAAATATATCGAAGACAGATTAGTTAAGTATTGATCGGGATTAATTAGGGAGATGTCTTCGATTAACTACCGAGTTAATCTACAACTTAACCAATCTCTTAGATTAACTGCCGAGTTAATCTACAACTTACAACATCTCTTCGATTAACTATCGAGTTAATCTACAACTTACAACATCTCTTCGATTAACTACCGAATTAATCTACGTCTCATGCTCATCTTTATTAACTTCTAATATTTGGATTTTTAACAAAAGCCTTCTGAAATTTTTGTAATATCTAAATATCATTTAACAAAAATTTCATATAAACATGTATTAAGTTTATCTATACATTAATTTTTGGACGATTTCGTTCACTAAAATAAATGATTTGTATAACATTTTACTCTATATGACATAAATCATTCAAACTATTGAACAGTTTGAATACTATTGATATGATTGTACCCATCAAGTAAGCGCTTACTTTTAATGGTGAAAGGGGGAAATACTACGAAACTAACTGAACTTATTGATAAAGATACTTTTGTTTTTGATGAATCAATCACTACAAAAAATGAACTATTTAATTCACTAACTGAAGTTTTGAATGAATAAGGTTATTTAAAGAATGAGAAAAAATTTCTAAAAGATTTATACAAACGGGAAGAAATTGTTTCAACGGGAATTGAAGATGGATTTGGCATACCACATACAAAGTCAAAATATATAAATAAACCAATAATTACTTTCGCAAAAACTTCTAGGTTATCTGATTATATTGCTTTAGATGACACAAAAATATATATAGTTTTTCTTATTGCGTTACCAAGAAACACTCATGAATCACATTTAGATTTACTAAGTGAATTAGCTAAATTACTAATGGATTCAGAGTTTCTCCAATATATTAAAAATGCTGAACAAGCAGATGAAATTACAAAAATTTTATCTGTATAGGAGGAATATTATGAATATAGTAGGTATTACAGCTTGTCCTACAGGAATTGCACATACTTATATGGCAGCAGAAAAATTAGAAGTTACAGCAAAAACACTTGGTCACAATATAAAAGTTGAAACTCAGGGGTCAAAAATCGAGAATATTTTGACCCAAGAAGAAATAAATAATGCCGATTTAATCTTACTCGCTATTGATAAAGAAATTGACTTAAATAGATTCGGTGGTAAAAAAGTTAAAAAAATTTCAACTGCACAAGCTATTAAGAATCCTGAAAATGTAATAAATGATGGTTTGAATGATATTGAAACCATATACATTGAAGATAATAATGAAAAGAACGGATCTACAAACAAAACTGGCATTTATAATCATTTTATGAACGGTGTAAATTATATGCTCCCCTTTGTAATAGCAGACGGGATTTTAATAGCTATTAGTTTCGCCTTTGGGATCAATGCATCTGATCCTAATTCAGAATCATATAATAAATTAGCAGCTGCGCTTTCTAAAATTGGTGGTGACACCGCTTTTCAATTAATGGTGCCAGCCTTATCCGCTGGTATTGCATCTTCAATTGCGGGGCGAGCCGGATTTGCTCCTGGGTTAGTGGCAGGTACTCTAGCAACCGTGGATGGTTCAGGATTTTTGGGAGGAATGATCAGTGGGCTCATCGCTGGTTATGTAACTGATGCTTTGGCTAATAAAGTTAAAATACCAAAATCTATTTCAGCACTTTATCAACTCATTATTGTACCTTTAGTTTCTATTTTAATAGTTGGGCTTTCTATGATATTCCTTATTAATACCCCTATTGCATGGTTACTTGATACTTTAACACATTGGTTAAATAGCTTAGGTCAATCTTCTGGAATTTTATTCGGATTATTGATTGGAGCAATGATGGCTGCTGATATGGGTGGACCAATCAATAAATCTATTTCAAC
The DNA here is from genome assembly GCF_022386375.1 of Mammaliicoccus sp. K-M42. NCBI lineage: Bacteria > Bacillati > Bacillota > Bacilli > Caryophanales > Staphylococcaceae > Mammaliicoccus > Mammaliicoccus sp. K-M42. The sequence continues at coordinate 13,030 of NZ_JAJNIS010000034.1, forward strand.
ATTTTCTATCGGATTGATGTCAGCTGGTGTTACTGCCCCTATTCCAGCATGTATGGTAGCAGGTATGACGCCCCCTCTAGGTTTAGCATTAGCAACTCTAATATTTAAAAACAAGTTCACTCTAGAGGAAAGAAGTTCAGGAAAATCTTGTTGGGTGTTAGGCGCCTCATATATTACTGAAGGTGCTATACCATTTGCCGTTGCTGATCCTCTACGGGTTATACCAAGTTTAATATTAGGTTCTGCTACTGCTGCTGCAATATCCATGGGAGCAAGTGTAACATCTTTAGCTCCACACGGCGGAATTTGGATAATGTTTATACCTAATGTTATTAATCATTTATTCATTTATTTAATTGCAATTATAAGTGGAACGCTTGTCACTGCATTATCTGTAGGATTATTAAAGAAAAAGATTTCAGAAGAACAAATTAATAAGATTTAATTAATTTAATATAAATAAGGTGGAGATTTAATGTTATATAATATGAAAGACTTACTAAAAGTAGCAAATGATAATCAATTCGCAGTTCCAGCTTTTAACATATGTAGCTTTGACATGCTTAAATCCATTATGGAAAAAGCAGAATATCTTGATGCCCCTGTTATTCTAGAAATACATCCTGATGAAATTGAATATCTTGGAAACCACTTTGTTTCTGTAGTTAGAGCATATGCTTTAAATAGTAAAGTTCCTGTTGTAATTCACTTGGATCATGGTGGCACATTATATGATGTTACAAGAGCAATTAGAAATGGTTATACATCTGTGATGATAGATGCTTCAACAAAATCATTTGAAGATAATATAGCTATTACTAAAAAAGTTGTAGAAATGGCACATAATGTTGGCGTTTCAGTAGAAGCAGAATTAGGTACCATTGGTAATAATGGTTCTAGTGAGGGTGGAGCGGATGAGATAATATATACAGATCCTGACCAAGCTGAATACTTTGTTAATGAAACTAATATTGACACTTTAGCTGTAGCAATAGGAACATCTCATGGTTTGTATCCAAAAGGTAAACAACCCAAATTAAATATTGAATTACTAAAAGAAATTAATTCCAGATTATCCATACCAATAGTATTGCATGGTGGTTCAGGAAACCCTGACGAAGAAGTTCGTGAATCTGTACAACATGGAGTAGGAAAAGTTAATTTAAGTTCTGATTTGAAAAGCGTATTCTTTGAAGGGATTAGAAAGACTTTAATTGAAAATAAAAATATGTATGAACCCAACGAAATCTATCCAATTGCAAATGCAAGATTAAAAGAAGTAGTTGATTATAAAATGAATTTATTGAATACTGTAGGAAAAGCAAAGTTATATAATTAATAATTTATAAAGGCGGTCTATTTTATGCTTAAAATTATTGAAGAACGACAACAAATTATAATTAACCATCTAAAAATAGTTCAATTTGCAAGAACTCAAGATTTAATTGACTTAGTAAAGTATAGCGAAGCAACAGTCAAAAGAGATTTAATAGAATTAGAAAAAAAAGGTCTAGTCAGAAGAACTCGTGGTGGTGCTATGATTATAGACAATCAAAAAATAGATTTGCCCTATTTAATGAAAATTATTAATTTTAATGAGCAAGATAACAAACATAAACTTGCTGAAAAAGCAAAAACACTAATCAATGATGATATGGTCATTTTTTTAGATTCCAGTACTACTACGTTACACCTTATTAAAATGTTATCTAAATTTGAAGGCTTACAAATTATAACTAATGGCGTTCTCACAGCATCACTTTTATCAGAATTCACAGAAGCTCAAATTAATATTTTAGGAGGAACAGTAGTTAAAAAGAGAAATACCATTAATGGATCTAAAGCTTTTAATGATGCTCTGACATACAATGCAGACATATCTTTTGTTTCATGCAGAGGATTTGATTTAGAGAAAGGTACAACAGAAACTACTGAGGGGGAAGCATTAATAAAACAGGCATTTAGAAGAAATTCTAAGCACTTAGTTTTACTTGTCACAGAAGATAAATATCACAATCAGTACCTTCATAAAAGTTTAGCATTAAATGAAATAGATACTGTAATTACTGACTATAATTTATCGCATAATGATATTGACATATTAAAAAGAAATAACATTACATGTGTATATTAACATCAAAAAAACGAGAACTTCGAGGTTTTAACCGGAGTTCTCGTTATATAATTATCAGCATTTTAAGTACTATTTACATCCTGTGATTTGTATTAATAAAATAAAACACCTAATATTATCCCTATCAAAACAATAGACCATGACGGCAGTTTAAAATACATCAGTAATATAAATAATGAGCTGGCTAGTACAAAATCTAAATCTGATTTAATTGTTGAAGTCCAAATAGGATTATACAAAGCAGCGATAAGAATACCGACTACGCCTGCGCTTATTCCTTTTAAAAATCCTTCAGCGTAAGTGTTAGATTTAATAGCATCCCAAAATGGTAAGATTCCAAATAACAAAAGAAACGCTGGTAGGAAAATAGCAATAGTAGCCAAAAGTCCTCCCCCAAAGCCTGCTATAGTCATACCAATATATGAAGCAAACGTAAATAATGGACCAGGAACAGCTTGAGCGGCTGCATAACCTGTTATGAAGTTATCGGGTGATATTAATCCTTGTGGTACAAACTCATTTTTCAATAAAGGCAAGACAACATGTCCACCTCCAAAAACTAAAGAACCTGATCTATAAAAACTATCAAACATTTTTAACCATAGATTATTTGTCACAGAACTAACTATCGGTAATACAGTTAATAGTAAAAAGAATAATGATAATGAAATAAAACCTAATTTTTTTGGTAACTTAAATGATTTCCTTTTTATTTTAATTCTATCTGTTGAAGTTTGTTTTAGAAATATGAGACCATATACACCAGTTATTAATAGCGCAATAACTTGTATATAAAGATTATCTATTAATAATGATAATATAAGAACAAATAATGCTAATATAATAGTAGTTTTAGTATTTGTTAATTTTTTACCCATTCCTATAATAGCTTGGGCGACAATAGCAACAGCTACAAGTTTTAAACCTTGCAACCAAGTAAAACTTGCATCACTATTAGTAAATAGTGTTGAAAATATCATCAGTATAATTACAGAAGGAAGTGTAAAACCGATAAATGAGATAATACCTCCCCCGATGCCTCCTCTTATAGTTCCTATACCAATACCTACTTGGCTACTTGCAGGGCCAGGTAAAAACTGACATAGTGCTACCAAATCGGAGTACTCCTTTTCATCAAGCCACTTTCTTTTCTTAACATACTCATCATAAAAATAACCTAAATGAGCAGTTGGCCCCCCGAATGATAATAAACCCAGTTTTAATGCAACAAAAAATATATTTATATAATTATACATAAAGAGCTCCTTATATATCGCTGATTAATTTTTTATTCAACTATTGAATTCTTTAATTTTTTTGCCAATTTCATCTCTAACACGTTGGAATTCTGACCATTCTTTACCTGCTGGATCATCAAATCCCCAGTGTTCTTTTTTTACGTTTGGTGGTAGTATAGGACAATTATTGTCTGCATCACTACATAAGGTTACGACCAAATCTGATTGTTTTAAGATATCATTATCAATCAAGTCTGATGTATGATTTGAGATATCAATACTTACTTCTTTCATAGCTTCTACTGCTTTAGGGTTAACACCATGTGTCTCAATACCAGCAGAATAGACATTCCAATCTTCTCCTAATATTTCCTTTCCCCAACCTTCAGCCATTTGGCTACGACATGAGTTTCCAGTACATATAAAATAAATTGTCTTCTTATCCATAAATAAACCCTCTTTTCTTAAAATATGATTAGTGTAAGGTATAAACCTAAAAGTGTTACAAATAGTACTGGAATAGTAATAATGATTCCAGTTTTAAAGTATGTCCACCAAGAAATCTTTACTCCTTTTTGTGTTAACACATGGAGCCACAATAATGTTGCTAAAGAACCAATTGGCGTAATTTTAGGACCTAAATCAGAACCGATTACATTCGCATATACCATTCCCTCTTTAATAGTACCTACTACATTAGATTGTCCAATAGCAATAGCGTCTATTAAAACAGTTGGCATGTTGTTCATAATAGAGGATAGGAATGCTGCTATAAAGCCCATACCCATGATACTGCTAAATAATCCATGACTTGAAATATTAGATAATACATCAGCTAAAATTGTTGTGATACCTACGTTTTTTAAACCAAATACAACTAAATACATACCAATAGAAAATAGAACGATGTTCCATGGTGCACCTTTAATCACTTGTTTTGTATGAACTGCTTTAGATTTACGAGCTAACATCACAAAGATAAAAGCAATAATACCAGCAATGATTGATACAGGAATTTGAATAAACTCACTTATAAGATAACCCACGAGTAATATTGCTAATACAACCCATGAAACTTTAAATAATTTCGGATCTTTAATTGCATCTTTTGGAGCTGTAAGATTTTCTGTATCGAATGTTTTCGGTATAGATTTTCTGAAATATAACCATAAAATAAGAATACTAGCAATCAGAGAGAATATATTAGGAATAATCATTCGACTAAAATACTCAATAAACCCAATATTAAAGTAATCTGCAGAAACAATATTAACTAAATTACTAACGATTAAAGGAAGTGATGTGGTATCAGCAATAAAACCACTGGCAATAATAAAAGGAAAAATCACTTTTTTATTAAATCCTAGATTCCTTACCATCGCTAATACAATGGGCGTTAAGATTAAAGCAGCACCATCATTTGCAAAAAATGCTGCTACAACTGCCCCTAAAAGCATGATAAAAACAAACATTTTTAATCCGTTACCGTTTGAAGCCTTGACCATATGTATCGCAGACCATTCAAAAAAACCAATTTCATCTAATATTAATGAAATAAGAATAACAGCTACAAATGTTAGGGTAGCATTCCAAACAATACCAGTTACTTCTAATACATCGGAAAAACTTACGACCCCTGTAATGATAGCAACGACAGCTCCAATTAAAGCTGTAATACCAATATCTAAGCCTTTAGGTTGCCATATTACAAAAATTAAAGTTAAAAGAAAAATTACAATTGCTAAAATTGTCATCAACATTCACCTGATTTCATATTTTTACACACACAACGTTGATTAGATGTATTAATGACTTTTAAATTTTGATTAATATCATCTAAAATTGCGTGATTAAGTTGATACATGTGTTTATTACCATTTTTTCGTGTAGTAACTAAATCGTTATCTACTAATGACTTCATGTGATGACTGAGCGTAGGTTGTGAGAATTGAAAGTGTTCTAGCAAGTCACAAGCACATAACTCACCGCAAGATAGTAAATCTAGTATTTCCAATCTACTCGGATCTGATAAAATTTTGAATATTGATGATAGTTCTTTATAAGACATAAAAATACCTCCTAGATATTAAATAGACTATCATCTATATAGCTTTATGTCTATATAGTTTCCACCTATTTCTAGTATTAAATTAGGATACGTTGTAAATAACTAGTTTTGATACCTTGCAAAAATTAAAATAATTATTTATAGTTAATACATCAAGAAAAGTTGATGTATTGTTTTAGTATTTATAAAGGAGTCCAATTTTATGAGAGTAAATCACGCAAGTACACTGTCAGTTGATTATTTTGTTAGTTATTTAAATTTAATTATGATATCAAGGAAAGTTTCTCTAAAAAAAGCTATATTATATATGAAGAAAGAGTTTTTTAAAGGTGAAACGAATATATATGGTGAAATGACAGAAACTCATTTTAACCAAGCAATAAAAGAGCTTAAACAGAAATAGAGACATTTAAATATCAAAGAGGTGATTATTCAATGGAAGTAATTAAATCCAGTCCTAATAGAACTGAGGAAGAACAATTAGATTTTTATGAACAGATGTTTAATGCACTTGCTGATAAAATTAGACTTAAAATTTTGCATTCAATACGTCAAAGCGATACAAAATCTTTGTGTGTATGTGATTTGGAGAAAGTATTAGAACTAAAGCAATCAAAACTTTCTTATCATCTAAAAAAATTAGTAGCTGTAAATATTCTTATTGCTGAAAAACATGGTACATGGAACTATTATAAAATTAATGAGCAACAAATACAGGTAGTTTTGAATGAAGATACTTGTTGTAAGATATTATAAGTATCTTCTTTTAATATAAAATTAATCAACTTTTTTTGATTAATATATCAAAAAAAGTTGATTAAACAAATTCGGAGGCATTATCCTAATGTTAGATTCAATTATAGATTTCATAAAAACATTTTTAATGTTGTTTTTTGAATTATTAATATTATTCATAATCGTGAGCTTTATTGTAAGTCTAATTCAACAAGTTGTTTCAGAAGATAAAATTAAAAGATTTTTGAGCAAACCTAACCAAGCGATTAATTATATATTTGGAATGGTATTTGGTGCTATTACACCATTTTGTTCCTGTTCCACACTACCCATACTCGCAGGTCTATTAAATTCTAAAATTCCTTTTGGACCGGCAATGAGTTTCTTGATTGCTTCACCATTAATGAATCCTTTAATGTTGTTTATGTTATGGGCTTTATTAGGTTGGAAAGTTGCTGTTGTTTATTTTGTAGTACTAGCAATTTTTAGTATTTTAACAGGTCTAATATTTTCAAAAATGAATTTAGCTGAAAGTTATAAAGGAGTTAATGTTAAAGGAGACGGATTTTTTGCTAACAAAACAGGGTCTCGTTTTAAACAAGCATTAAACGATGCGTGGGCATTTTTATACCCAATGCTACCTTATCTATTCATTGGTGTGTTTATTGGTGCATTTATATATGGGTTCGTACCTGCAACATTTATAACTAAATATACAAGTGGCGATGGTATTATCTCTGTATTCATTGCTTCTGTTATTGGTATTCCTATGTATATCAGACCTGAAACAATGTTGCCTATAGCTGAAGCATTAGTATCAAAAGGTATGTCGCTAGGAACAGTTGTTGCATTGATAATTGGTGGTGCTGGGGCAAGTATTCCAGAAGTTGTATTGCTATCTAAGTTATTTAAGAAAAAATTTGTTGTATCATTTGTCATCGCAATTTTTTTTGTAGCTATTGCTACAGGATTAATTGTAAATATGATTGTTTAAATTTAAGAAGGATAAATAGTGAATCAAGTAGCGTCAGTAATCAATATATAAGGAGGTGTTAAAATGGAAAAAAACGCATTTAAAAAAGCTATTTCTAAATTAAAGCCTAAAAAGCAATCTTGTTGTTCCGTAGAGATTGAAGAAAATAAAGAGAGCAAAGACGAGCACAAAAATAAAGATCAACAGAATAATAAAGAATGACTTTCCTTGATAAATGAGAAAGAGCAGTATAATTATTATGTTTTTTATATTTCTCAAAATTCTATCAATAAATTGTAAAAAAACTAAAAACGCCTCTTTAATTTCATGAAAATTAAAGAGGCTATCATTAGACTATAAATTTACGTACGCTTTTAAGTACGTTATAATAAAAGAGAAAGAAAGGTAGTGATCAATAATGAATATTAAAACGCCTACTAATGCGAGAAAAGAATTCTATGAATTACTTAAACAGGTTAATGATAGTCATGAGCCCGTTTTTATAAGTGGCTCTAAAAGCGAGAATAATGCAGTCATTATAGGACAAAAAGATTGGAATAGCATTCAAGAAACATTGTTTCTTGAATCAACAGGAACTATGGATAAAGTTAGAGAACGTGAAAAAGATAGTAGTGGCTATTCTGATATTGATGCCTTGGATTGGGATAATATCTAATGAGTAATTACAGTGTTTTTATTAAAAACTCAGCAAAATCAGATTTAAAGAAAATCAAACAATCACAACTTAAAACCCCGTTTTTAAAGATTGTAGAAACGTTAAAGGAAGATCCCTATTTTCCAAATCAGTCTTTTGAAAAGTTACAGCCCAAACATTTGGAACGTTATTCTAGAAGAATTAATCACCAACACAGGGTAGTTTATACAGTTAATGAAGATAGTAAAGAAGTCTTTATCACCTCAGCATGGTCTTATTACGAGTAAGTCAAAATACTCTCATCATAAGTTAAATATTAATATTTTCTTTCTTACACTTTTATTACTTTATTCTTCTTTATTATCTTCTACTTTAGATTCTATGAGTTGAGTATATAGTTTTCTAACACCATCTTCATTTTTTTGAGAATTTTTTACTACACAATGAATATTGTAAGTGTTCTTTTCGATTTCCAATCACACTTAGCTTATTCAAATCTTTTATTTTCCCTCTTCTTTTTAATAATTCTTTTTGAAAGCCTAATACTTTTTTGCTCTGTGTTATTTAAATCAACCATTTCAACAATATGTTACACATTAGTCACTATCTTTTCATATATAGTGAGTTGTTTCTTACTAAACTCTTCGATTAACTACCAAGTTAATCTACAACTTTACCCATCTCTTCGATTAACTACCAAGTTAATCTACAACTTTACCCATCTCTTCGAT
>NZ_JAJNIS010000035.1:0-14798 GCF_022386375.1 Mammaliicoccus sp. K-M42
TCACCTCTACAATTTTTCTTAGTCGATTACATTGTACTAAAGTGAGCTATATATGGCTCTTATTTTATTACACAATTATATGGACATATTCTATAAATCAGTCCATATGCACATAACTTGAGTGAATTGTAACTTTTGATATGATTGTTACACTAAAAAAGAAAGAGCCTTAAACACTAATTTGTTTTAGGCTCTTTCTCATTTTTCTTTGAACATTCGAAACATAAGAGTGTTTTATCTTCTTGTACGACGCCTTCAATAAAGCCACTATGACAATAAATATTTGAATTGCATGCTTTACATTTTCCGACAAATTCTTTTTCCATTTAATCACACCTTAAAATTCTATTTTCGTTCTTAAAAATGATATGATAATTATATATAGACTAACATATTTTTTATTGGAGTGATTGAAATGGCTTTAGAAATGAAATCGAATTGCGAAAAATGTGGTTATGAATTTCATAGTAAGAGTAACGCATTTATCTGTGTGAAGGAACATACATTTTGTAGAGAATGTGCGGAAAATTTATTTTACGTATGTCCTGAATGTAATGGTGAACTTGTTGTACGTCCTAAAGTTCAAGCTGACGAAAATAAAATAATTAGAGATAGATAATATATAGATGAGGTGATGTATTGAATATTTCTATTTTAAATGTAGAGGATGTAAATAAAATAGTTCCAATATTTGATGAATATCGCGTTTATTTTGATCAACAATCTAATATAGATGCTGCTTATGATTTTTTGTATAATAACTTATCTAATAATGATGCTGTTATTTTTGTTGCTGAAGATGAAGAAAATGTAATTGGATTTTTACAATTATATTCGATGCTGTCTTCGATGAAAATGTCAGAAATGTTGATTATAAATGATTTATATTTAACAGCTGCAGCCAGAGGTAAACACATAGGAGAGCGGTTAATGCATCAAGCATTTAAATATGGCAAAGATAGTGGCTATGAGACAATATATTTAGAAACTGAAAAATCTAACATCGGTGGTAATCGATTATATACGAAACTTGGCATGCAAGTCGACGATGAACACAATTATTATAGTAAAGAATTATAAAATTAAGGTGAGAGGTGAATTTTAAATGAAAGCAATTGGATTTAAGAGAACTTTTGATTTGAAAGAATCAAATGAATTTGAAGAGCTTGATTTACCTATTCCCAAAGCTAACGGGCGAGATATATTAGTAAACGTGAAAGCAGTTAGTATTAATCCAGTAGATACAAAATCAAGAGTTACCAATGAAGGTGAATTTAAAATATTGGGTTATGATGCTGTAGGTGTTGTTGAAGCGGTAGGAGATAAAGTTGAATTGTTTCATGTAGGTGATGAAGTATATTATTCAGGTTCAAACATGCGTCAAGGATCTAATGCAGAATATCAATTAGTTGATGAGAGGCTTGTAGGTATTAAACCTGAATATTTATCTTACGCCGAAACAGCAGCATTACCTTTAACAGCAATTACATCATTTGAAGCACTTATTGAAGGATTAAGTATATCGACTAATCCAGAAGATAATAAAGATAAAAAGTTACTCATAATAAATGGTGCTGGAGGAGTAGGGTCAATTGCTACTCAAATTGCTAAAGACCTTGGATTAACTGTTATAACGACAGCATCAAGAAAAGAAACGAGAAGATGGTCTGAAAAAATGGGGGCTGATATTGTATTAAATCATAAACACCATTTACCAGACGAATTAAAAGCACATAAAATCAATGAAGTAGATTATATATTTAATACGCATAGTAGTGATGCTTACTTTAATGTAATGGCAGAAATGATTAAGCCTAGAGGTAGAATCGTTGCGCTTGTTAACTTTATGAACAATGTTAATTTAAACTTATTAAAAGATAAAAGTGTAACATTCTCATTTGAATTTATGTTTACAAGACCAAAATACGAAACAGAAGATATGAAAGCACATCATGAATATTTAAGAAAACTGACATATTTACTTGATAGAGGAACAATCAAAACAACCTTCCATACTAAATTAAAAGGACTAAGCGTAGAAAGTATAACAGAAGCGCATAGATTAATTGAAGAAGGCAAAAGTATTGGAAAAATTGTAATAGAATATTAGAGATATGTACGTTTTATCTGATATCTATATATGTTTAAAAAATAGCCATTTGCAACGATTTTGTAAAGTGCGGACGCCTGAGGGAATAGTATGCGTGAGAGACTACAGGCTCGAGCCATACCCCTAGGCAAGCATGCACGTACAAAATCGTAATATTATATAAAAAAAGCATATCACTGTAATACTGAAGAAATCAGTTTAGTGATATGCTTATTTATTTTGAGTTAGGATTCATGTCCTAACTTTTTTAAATACATATTAATAGTCGTTTTCGTTTGCTAGACGTCTCAAGTGTGGATACTTAGAACGTACTAAATATACTAGAAGTGTAAGAGCTGCGAAAACAATCGCAATAAGTCCTATTATTAGCATTGATTGTCCATACGATACATCACTTGTGAAGTTAAAGATATTTTCTCTTAAAGCTTTAATGACATAACTCATTGGCGAGAATGGATGTAAGTCTTGGAAGATCTTACCTGATAATTGTATTGGGAAAGTTCCTTCACTAGAACCTAATTGTAGTATCAGTAAAATGATTGCTAAGAATTTACCAATATTACCAAGTACTACAGTTAAGAACGTTACAATCATATATGCTGCGATACTCCATAATAGTAAGGTTAAAGTAAAGTAACCCGGATTAGCTATTTCAATTTCAAATCCGTATAAGCACAATATAGTTAATACTAAGGCGGATCCAATAGCTTGCATCATAAATATAGTAAACTTACTTAACCACCATTTAAATCCAGTTGATTCTCCAATTCGTTTGTCGATAGGGTATACTGCTGAGAAAGCAACTGCTCCAACATATAAACTCAATGAAAGGATATATGGTGCGAAACTTTGACCATAGTTGTCTACTTCGGTTAAATCATCTTCGTTTGAAACAACAGGACTGTTTATCGCTTTAACATTTTTCTCGTTAAAGTTTTGGTCTTCTGATTGTTTGATTGCTTTATCAATATTTTGTTTTAATTTATCATTATTTTGTTGTAAATCATTTAAACCTTGAGATACTTGCATACTTCCTTGTAAAAGTTGCTGTCCTTCTGCTCCAGCCATTGGTGCTAACTGTTCTAAGCCAGATTCAACTTGTTTATTTCCATCGATAAGTTGTGACTCTGCATCTGACATTTGGGCAAGCGCTTTAGAAGTATCTTTATAACCATCTGTAAGCTTGTTCATACCTTTAAATGATTCGGAAATATATTTTTCACGAACAGAAGAACTTAAATTGTCTTCAACTGCTGTTACAGCTTTAGAGGCAATTTGAGAGCCTGTGTAACTATATCCTGGATTAGTCTTTACATTAAAGTCGATTTTTTTAGGATTCTTGTCTAACATTGAACCAGCATGTTTAGTAGTATCAGAAGGAATTGAAATAACTGCGAATGAGTTACCTTCTTCTAAATGTTTATCTGCAGTTTCTTGGTTAACAAATTCCCATTTGAATTTATCGTTGTCTTTTAAATTATCTTCTACATCGTTACCTATATTTGTTTTCTTACCATTTACTTCTCCGCCATTATCGTTATTAACGACAGATATTTTTAACTGATCTGTCTTGCCATAAGGATCCCATAAAGAGCCTACGAAAACAGAACTATAAATAAGTGGTATTAACATGATTGCAATTAAGGAAACAAGTAAGAATTTATGTGTCCACAGATTTTTTATGTCATCAAACATGTTTAGCATCGTCCTTTCCTGTTATAAGATTATTAGCTTTCTCAAGTTGTTTAACAAATGTGATGATTTCTTTATCTGAGAAATGAGAAGAAAGTTTACGATTAAATGTTTCATAAATAATATCTTCAGTACGGATAACAAGCTTCATTCCTTTTTCAGTTAACAGAACGGACTTCTCTCTTTTATCTTCACCTTGTTCAATTGAAATAAGTTCGAGGTTTTTTAATTTGTTTATTCTATTTGATATAGCTGTTTTAAAAACACCTTGTTTAGAAGCGATAAAACCATAAGTACATTTAGGAAAATCTTTAATTATTTTTAAAGTTTGATATTGTTCTTTAGAAATAACTTCATCTAATCCAGTATTATTTAAAATTTTACCTACTTCACTATGAATATTAATAATAGATTCTTGAAATAAGTTAAATGCCTTTTTTAATTCGTGTTCCATTTTAGTACACCTCCTGTACTTAATACAAAGAATATAGTACACCCTATGTACTATGAATGCAAGAGTTTTAATTAAAAAAGAACCAATCGTTTGCATTTAAAGGTTGTTATTTAAAATTAAAAAGCTAATTTTATTGAATAAAACTAATGCAATCGTTTGCATAAAATTGTTGACATTTTAACTTTTTACACATATTATAAATCTATATTAAATTTTGTAAGCGATTACAATTATGGAGGGATTATCTATGGCTGAAATGAAATTAGAGAATATAAAGAAGACTTACGACAAAGGTAATACAGTGGTACATGATTTTAACTTACATATTAAAGATAAAGAGTTTATTGTTTTCGTCGGTCCATCAGGGTGTGGAAAGTCTACAACTTTGAGAATGATCGCAGGATTGGAAGACATTACATCAGGAAATTTTTTAATCGATGATCAAAGAATGAATGATATCGCACCGAAAGATAGAGATATCGCAATGGTCTTTCAAAATTATGCTTTATACCCACATATGACAGTCTATGACAATATGGCATTTGGTCTTAAACTTCGAAAAATGAATAAAAAAGAAATCGATAAAAGAGTTCAATACGCAGCTGAAATTCTTGGATTAAAGGAATATTTGCCGAGAAAGCCTAAAGCTTTATCAGGTGGACAAAGACAAAGGGTTGCATTAGGTCGAGCAATTGTAAGAGATGCGAAAGTATTCTTAATGGATGAGCCTTTATCTAATTTAGACGCGAAATTAAGAGTTCAAATGAGAACGGAAATATTAAAGTTGCATAAACGATTACAAACAACAACGATTTATGTAACACATGATCAAACAGAAGCATTAACGATGGCAACACGTATTGTTGTACTTAAAGATGGCGATATTATGCAAATAGGCACGCCACGTGAAGTATATGATGCACCAGAGAATGAGTTTGTTGCACAATTTATTGGATCACCCGCAATGAATATCTTTGACGCAAAGGTTAATAATGATGAATTAGTGATTGGTGAACAAGTGATTAAATTAAATGAAAGTAAAGCGCGCATGCTGAATCATAATGGCTATGATGGTAAGACGATACGTTTCGGTATTAGGCCAGAAGATATTCATGATGAGCCTGTATTTATCAATGCTAATAAGGATGTAACTTTTAAGACTAAAGTACTTGTCAGTGAATTATTAGGTTCTGAAATCATGATTCATGGATTATTTAATGATGAAGAAATTTGTGCCAAGTTAGATGCAAGAACAGTCATTCATCCAAATGATGAAATTGAGCTCGCTTTAGATTTAAATAAATGTCACTTCTTTGATAAAGAAACTGGGGAAAAAATAAAAAATTAATTTATTTAGTGAATAAATAATTAATGAAAGAAGGGGATTAGATGAAACATTTAATAAAAATTGGCTCAATACTACTCGTGATATTATTACTTGCAAGTTGTGGTCCTAATCGAACACAAGAAGATATTGATAAAGCACTTAACGATGATGAAAAAACAGCCAAACCTAAATCACTTACGATGTGGGTAGACGGTGATAAACAAATGGCTTTTTACAAGAAAGTAACGAAAGATTATACAAAAAAGACGGGTATTAAAGTGATTCTTAAAAATACAGCACAAGATGATCAAGTAGATAACTTATCACTTGATGGACCATCAGGTAATGGACCTGACTTATTCTTTCAACCACATGATCGTGCAGGTGATGCATATTTGCAAGGGTTAGCGGCAGAGATTGATTTTACGGATGAAGAATTAAAAGGTTATTCCAATGAAGCACTGCAAGCTTTAAATTATGAAGGTAAACAATTAGCATTACCCGTTATCGTAGAATCAACTGCTATTGTCTATAACAAAAAGCTTGTTAAGACACCACCAAAGACAATGGATGAAGTTGAAAAAATTGCGAAAGATGTTACTCACAAAGATAAAAAACAATATGGATTTATGTTTGATGCAAAGAACTTCTACTTTAATTATCCATTTTTATTTTCACAAGGTGGATACATTTTTAAAGAAGAAAAAGATGGATTTAATACAAACGATGTTTCAGTAAATGATCCTTCTGTTATTAAAAATGGCGAGAGATTACAATCATGGTACGACAAAGGTTATATTACGAAGTCGGCTAATCAAGATGTTATTGTAGGGCTGTTTAAAGAAGGGAAAGTAGGCATGTTTGTGACAGGTCCATGGCAAACGAATGAATTTAAAGAAGCGCTAGGCGATGATTTCGGAACAGCGACATTCCCAACTGATAATGGTAAAGAAATGAAACCATTCCTAGGGGTAAGAGGTTGGTTTATATCCGAATATAGTGAAGAGAAATACTGGGCTAAAAATTTAATGCTGTATTTAACAAATAAAGATAATATGCAGAAATACACAGATGAAATGCAAGAAATTACTGGCCGTACAGATGTTTCTTCTAAAAATGAATTATTAAAGCCATATGAAGAACAAGCTCAAAATGCTATTCCGATGCCAAATATTCCAGAGATGAGTCAAGTATGGGACCCAATGGGAAATGCAGCAGTATTTATGTCCAACGGTAAAGATCCTAAAGAAGCGCTTGATGAAGCGAAGAATGGCATAGATGAACAAGTAGAGATTATGAATGCATCTAAAAAATAAAGGAAGGTGAAATTGTGAAAATGAGAAATCCAAAATTAGCAGCTATACTATCGATTATTCCGGGTATTGGACAATTCTATAATAAAAGATATATAAAAGGCAGTATATTTATCATATTTTTTATTAGTTTTATGTCAGTATTTTATCAATTTATGAATATTGGATTCTGGGGATTATTCACTTTAGGTACAGTGCCTAAATTAGATGATTCAAGGGTTCTATTAGCACAAGGTATCATTTCGTTATTATTAATTGCATTTGCAACCACTTTATATGTTGTTAATTTAATAGATGCTTATCGTAATGCAGATCAATATAATAAAGGATTTGAAATTAAGAATAGTAAAGGTCGTATGACGGCGACATGGGATAAGACTTTCCCATACTTATTGATATCACCGGGTATATTTTTATTAATATTTGTTGTCGTATTTCCACTTTTATTCATGTGTTTTTTAGCTTTTACAAATTACAATTTATATAATGCACCACCTAGACATTTATTAGAATGGGTAGGGTTTGATAACTTTAAATCATTAGTTACAGTACCTATTTGGAAGACGACATTCTTTAGCGTATTAACATGGACGATTGTTTGGACTTTAGTTGCGACAACTTTACAAATCGCTCTAGCGTTATTGCTCGCTATAATTGTCAATCACCCACTTATTAGATTTAAAAAGCTTATTAGAACAGTATTAATCTTACCTTGGGCAGTCCCATCGTTTGTGACAATATTAATCTTTGCAGCCATTTTTAATGATGATTTTGGTTCGATTAATAATGATATCTTACAACCGTTATTCGGTTTTGCACCAGCATGGTTAAATGATCCATTCTGGGCAAAGATTGCTATAATATTAATTCAAGTATGGCTTGGATTTCCATTCGTATTTGCTTTGTTTACAGGTGTTCTACAAAGTATTTCATCAGATTGGTATGAAGCGGCAGATATGGACGGTGCATCAAGTTGGCAAAAATTTAGAAATATTACGTTTCCACATATATTATTTGCGACTGCACCATTATTAATTATGCAATACGCAGGAAACTTTAATAACTTTAATTTAATTTACTTATTTAATAAAGGTGGTCCACCTGTTTCGGGGCAGAATGCAGGTAGTACGGATATCTTAATTTCTTGGGTATATAGATTAACATTTGATATGCAAAATTATAATATGGCAGCGACCATTTCGTTAATTATTGGTGTCTTTATTGCTATTATTGCATTCTTACAATTTAGAAAGACTAGTACTTTTAAAGATGAGGGGGATATTTAATGAATAAGAAGAATAAAAATATATTAAGAGCGATTATCATGTATGGCATTTTGATTATTATGTTTATCATCATTATTTACCCATTACTATGGACTTTAGGGTTATCACTCAACTCTGGTTCTAATCTTTATGGTTCTTCTATGATACCGAAAGATGCATCTTTGAAAAATTATATATATTTATTAACGGATCCATCAAGTGATTACATTACTTGGTATAAAAATACTTTAATCGTTGCGACGGCTAATGCATTATTTTCAGTGATTTTTGTTGGTTTAACTTCGTATGCATTTTCAAGGTATCGCTTTGTAGGTAGAAAATATGGACTGGTAGCATTTTTGATTTTACAAATGTTCCCTGTATTGATGGCAATGGTTGCTATATATATATTATTAAATACAATAGGCTTATTAGACTCATTATTCGGTCTCACTTTAATTTATATTGGTGGTTCCATACCGATGAATGCCTTTTTAGTAAAAGGGTATTTTGATACAATTCCTAAAGAATTAGATGAATCTGCTAAAATAGATGGTGCAGGACATATGAGGATATTTTTCACAATTATGTTACCCTTAGCTAAACCGATTCTAGCAGTTGTGGCATTATTTAATTTTATGGGACCATTTATGGACTTTATTCTGCCAAGAATCTTATTAAGAAGTCCTGAAAAATATACATTAGCAGTCGGGTTATTTAATTTTATAAATGATAAATTTGGTAACAACTTTACAGTATTTGCTGCTGGAGCAATGATGATTGCAATACCAATTTCTATTGTATTCTTATTATTACAAAGATACTTAGTAACTGGTTTAACAGCAGGTGCTACAAAAGGATAATAAAGGAGTGATCTCGTGGTTACAATAAAAGATGTTGCGAAAGAAGCAAGCGTTGCACCATCAACAGTATCAAGAGTGATTAGTGGGCATAAAAGTATAAGTGATAAGACATCAAAAAAAGTTAAAGCTGTGATGAAGCAATTGGGCTATCAACCTAATATTGCCGCGAGAACACTTGTAACACAAAAATCTAAAACGATTGGTTTGATTTTAAAATCAGCCTCTAAAGAAATGACGCAAAATCCATTCTTTACAGATGTTCTGATGGGGATATCAATAGCTTGTAAACAAAGGGAATACTCAACAATTATGACAACGTCAATTGAACAAGCTGACTTATTAGTTGAAGTTGAAAATCTCATTAAATCTAAATCAATAGATGGCTTTATTATGCTTTATTCAAAAGAAAATGATCCAGTTACACAATTGCTCAAAAAATATCAATTTCCTTTTGTTGTTGTAGGTAAACAATTAGGAGAAAGAGAAATCATTCATATCGACAATGATAATGTAGAAGCGAGTCAAATGATAACTGAATTTATGATTCATAAAGGACATGATCATATAGCTTTTATAGCTGAACCGGATTCTTATGCTGTTGCATTAGATAGGGTAGAAGGATTTAAGAAAGCGTGCGATAAACATAGCATTAACCAATTTGAAATTTACCATGCAAACCCTAATAGAGATGAAATATTAGCAATCATTAAAGAAATGAAAGAAACCACTACATTTCCTACAGCGATTATTACATCAGATAGCATGATCAACATTAATTTATTAAGCGCATTATATGAACTTAATATAAGAGTGCCAGATGAAGTGATGACAGCAACTTTTAATGATTCATTTATCAATACTTTTGCTTCACCACCTCAAACTGTAGTTAATATTTATCCAGAACATTTAGGTGAGGAAGCAGGTATAGCTTTAATTAAACTGATTGAGAATCCTAATATTTTAAGAAAAAATACGGTCATTCCAACAGAAATAATAGAGAGAAAATCAACGATAAAATAAGAGGTGACTAAATAATGGAGGAACGAATTTGGTGGAAAGAAGCGGTTTGTTATCAAGTTTATCCTAGGAGTTTTAATGATTCTAATAATGATGGTATTGGTGATATAAATGGTATTAGAGAAAAGTTAGATTATCTGAAAAATCTAGGTATAGATGTGATTTGGGTTTCGCCAATATTCAAATCACCTAACGATGATAATGGCTATGATATTAGTGATTATCAAGATATTATGGATGAGTTTGGTACGATGGAAGACTTCGAAATACTATTAAAAGAGACACATGATAAAGGTATGAAACTAATATTGGATTTAGTAATCAATCATACATCAGATGAACATCCGTGGTTTATCGAGTCTAAATCTAGTAAAGACAATCCTAAAAGAGATTGGTACATATGGCAAGAAGGAAAAGACGGCAAAGAACCTAATAATTGGGGAAGTATATTCAATGGTTCAGCTTGGGAAAGAACTGAAGAAACAGATGAATATTACTTGCATATTTTCAGTAAAAAACAACCAGATTTAAATTGGGAGAAAGAAGCGGTACGTTCTGAATTATACAATATGATTAACTGGTGGTTTGATAAAGGTATAGATGGTTTCCGTGTTGATGCTATTACGCATATTCAGAAGTCATTTGAAGATGGAGATATACCAGTTGAACCAGGTGATGAACAGTATAAAGCAGCATTTGAACGTTATACAAATAGACCAGGCATATTAAATCATTTACGTGAATTGAGAGATGAAACATTCAATAAATATGACATTATGACAGTAGGAGAAGCAAATGGTGTCAGTCCCGATGATGCGAATGATTGGGTAGGCTTTGATAATGGCATTTTTAATATGATTTTTCAGTTCGAACATTTAGGATTATGGAATACTGAAGATAGCGGATTTGATGTTATAAAATATAAAAATATCATGTCAAAATGGCAAGACCAACTTGAAGGAATTGGATGGAATGCGCTATTTATCGAAAATCATGATCAACCAAGACTCGTTTCAACTTGGGGAGATGATGAGCATTATTGGTATGAAAGTGCAACAAGTCATGCGACAAATTATTTCTTACAAAAAGGTACACCATTTATTTACCAAGGACAAGAAATAGGCATGACGAATTATCCATTTGAATCATTAGAAGATTTTAACGATGTTTCCGTTAAAAATGAAATTAAATTAAAAGCACAAAATGGAGAAGATACATCATCTTTATTAAATAATTTGTGTAAAGTAAATAGAGATAACTCCCGTACAATGATGCAGTGGGATAATCAAGCGTATGCAGGATTTTCAACAACAAAACCGTGGTTCCACGTTAATCCGAATTACAAAACTATCAACGTAGCTGATCAATTAGAAGATGAACATTCCGTATTAAATTATTATAAGCGCTTGATTCGATTGAAAAAAGATTATGACGTCTTTAATTACGGTAAATACGAATTAGTAGATAAAGCACATAAGCAAATTTATACTTATAAGCGCATACTAGATAACGAAGAAGTCATTATCATGAGTAATTTAACAGGCGAAAAAGCCAATATCACATATCCACTCAATATAGAAAAAAGTGCGTTATTATTGCACAATTATTCAACGATAGAAAATACAAATGTATTAGAACCATTTGAAATAAGAGTATATCGAATAGAAAAATAAAGAGTTGATAGCCGAGACACGTGTTGTCTCGGCTTTTTATATGTGGAGATATAACTACCATAAATATGAATAGTGTAAAAAGAAGGTGCGCTCTTATGTACATTTCTCAGAATTCTGTCCCTAACACCACCCGTTACGGACATTATTAATTTATCATTTACAATCAACTCATATTGTTAACGCTTACTTTGATATTCGTTTTATAATAGAAATGTAGAATTGATAACTCAACGGGAGGTTATTTTATGAAAAAGTTAATGAAAGAAAAGACGAATTTTGTTGCTGACATGCTTAAAGGTATTGAAGTAATGGATAACTCAGTTGAAATTATAAGTGATAATGTCGTTGTTCGAAAAAAAGTTAAAGCAAGTGGCGTCGCTTTAGTTTCTGGTGGTGGATCGGGTCATGAACCGGCACATGCTGGTTTTGTTGCTGAAGGAATGTTAGATGCTGCTGTTTGCGGTGAGGTATTTACTTCGCCAACACCAGATAAAATTCTAGATGCAATTAAACATGTTGCTACAGATGATGGCGTCCTAGTGATTATTAAAAATTATGCTGGAGATGTCATGAATTTTGAAATGGCTCAAGAAATGGCGGAAATGGAAGGTATTTCATGTCAGTCTGTAATAGTCCGTGATGATATTTCTATAGATAATGAACAAGATAGAAGAGGTGTCGCAGGTACTGTTTTAGTTCACAAATATGCTGGATACTTATCTGATAATGGATATAATTTAACTGAAATTAAAGAAAAAGTAGAAGCGTTTATTGAAAGTATTAGAACGATTGGTATGGCTATATATCCTTGTTTAGTACCAACTACTGGTCAATATGGGTTTGATTTAGATGACAATCAGATGGAAATAGGTATTGGTATTCATGGTGAAAGAGGTATATATCAAGAAAAAATAGAAACGGTTGATGAAATTATAAATAGATTAATGCATGAACTTGAAAAAGAAATTTCTGATAAGTCGTTAATCGTTATGATTAATGGAATGGGTGCGACTCCAGATTCAGAACTTGCGATAATTGCACATTATTTCAACGAATATGCATCAAATAATCAACTTGAAATCAAAAAATACTTTGTTGGAAATTATATGACAGCACTTGATATGCAAGGCTTTTCTATTACACTTGTTCCTTATCAAGAAGAACTAGAAGAGGCATTTAATGCACCAACTGAAAGTAAATATTTTAAATAGGAGGCATTTTTAATGAATGCAGAAACACTATTGAAAAATCTTAAGGATTTGAAAAATACATTTGAAGCGGAAGAACAAAATTTAACTAATTTAGATAGAGCAATTGGTGATGGAGACCATGGTGTTAATATGTTAAGAGGTTTTAAAGCGGTAGATGAGAAAGTGACTGGAGAAACAATCAGTGATGTCTTAAAATCTACAGGCATGACACTAATGAGTTCTGTGGGAGGTGCGTCAGGTCCACTCTATGGTTTCAGCTTTGTTAAAATGGCTGGACTCGATCATGATGAAATGACTCAAGACAATTTAATAGAATATATCAATACATTTAAAGAAGCTATTGCTACAAGAGGAAAAGTAACAGGCGGAGAAAAGACAATGTATGATGTATTATTAAAATCTTCAGAACATCTAGACAATGGGAATAAATTAACTGAAGAAAATTTACAACAGTTTGCTGAAGATACTAAAGACTTAGAAGCAACTAAAGGTAGAGCTTCATATTTTAAAAAGGATTCAATTGGTCATATGGATCCAGGTGCACAAAGTATGGTTTATGTATTAAAAGCTTTAAGTAAGGATGTGTAAAAATGGCTACTATAGGAATTGTTAGTCACAGTAAAGAGATTGCACAAGGTGTTAAAGATTTATTAGAACAAATGTCTCCGAACGTAACAGTTATTGCAAGAGGTGGTACGAACGAAGGAGAAATTGGGACAAGTATCGACACTGTAAATGAAATTATTAATGAACTAACAGAAGATGCTATGATATTTTATGATATAGGTTCATCTGAAATGAATCTTGAGATGGCATTAGATTTATATGATGGACCTTACAAGTTATATAAAGTTGATGGCCCAATCGTTGAAGGTTCATTTTTAGCAAGTGTATCCTTATCAACAGGTGCGACATTAGAAGAAGCGATTGACAGTATCAAGAGAGAATTTTCGTAAAGCGCTTTAATTATTATGAATTAATAAATATTAAATGATATAATTGCTCTACTAATGATTTTAACAAGGTGGAGAAATTGGAATGAAGATATCGAACAAGAAATTATATGAAAAAGTTGCAGATGTCATCATATTGGATATTAATGAAGGACGTTTAAATATAGGAGATCGTTTACCATCTATTAAAGCTTTATCTGAGAGCTTTGGAGTAGGTCAAGCAACTATAAGAGAATCCTTAAATGCATTAAGAGCTATGGGTTTTGTAGACATCAAGCATGGACAAGGAACATTTATTATAGAAAGAGAAGAACCGCAATTTAACTTTGAAGCAATAAGTGGAAATGCTAAAGACATTGAAAATTTATTAGAAGTAAGAAATATAGTAGAAGTAGGCGTTGCAAGATTAGCTGCTAAAAATAGAACTGACGAAGATTTATTAGCTATAGAATCTGCATTGAAAGATATGCAATTAGCAATAAACGAAAATGAATTAGGTGAAGCATCTGACTTGAAATTTCATCTTGCTATTGCTGATGCAGCAAAAAATGATATCTTAAAGCAATTGTTATTAAACGTTTCCGATATTATGAGACATACGATGAAAGAAACAAGAAAAATTTACTTATATACTAAAAGTAAATCAATAGAAAAATTGTATAACGAACATAAAGAAATCTTTGAAGCAATCAAAAGCAAAAATGCTAAACTAGCACAAAGTAAAATGACATTTCATTTAGAAGAAGTGGAGAAAGTTGTACTAAATAACATTAGACACTCGGATAGTTGACTAATGGTAGGAGAGCTTGGGACATAAATACCCATTCTTAAATAAAAAGAGCTAATCCATATTTTCGGATTAGCTCTTTTTTCTTTATTTATAAAATCTACGATTTTGTACGTGCATGCTTGCCTAGGGT
>NZ_JAJNIS010000036.1:0-8133 GCF_022386375.1 Mammaliicoccus sp. K-M42
GAATCAACAAGGAAGAAATTCATTATAAATCTTGAATTTCTTCCTTGTTTAATTTTATAAGAAACCGCATCATTTATGATATGCTTCCCCTCGCATTATCTTAAATGCTCTATATACTTGCTCCATCAACACGACTTTCATCATTTGATGTGGGAATGTCATTTTGCTGAATGATAGTGCGTAGTTGCTGCGTTTTAATACTTTGCTATGTAATCCGTTTGATCCGCCGATGATAAATGTGATGTGTGAGTTTCCTCTTGTCATCAGGCTATCGATTTCTTTACTGAGTTGTTCGCTTGTGAGCATTTTACCTTGTATTTCCAGGGTAATAACGTAACTGTCTTGTTTGATTTTAGACATGATTCTGTCCGCTTCTTTTTCCTTCACGATTTCTATGTCTTTTTCACTCATATTGTCTGGTGCTTTTTCGTCTGCTACTTCGATTAATTCAGTTTTGGTATAGGCACCTAGTCTTTTATTATATTCTTCTACGGCTTGTTTCCAGTATTTCTCTTTTAGTTTGCCGACTGTTATGATTGTTATTTTCATCATTATCCACCTTTATTCATTATCTTAAAAGTTATCCACAAGTTATTAACTTATACACAGTTTTATTTCTTATTATATCAACAATCGAAAATTTGTGAATGTTTTCTTAATATTTAGTTGTTTATTTTTATACATTTTGTTGTGATTTATCCACTGAATTATATACATTGTGGATAAATCAGTGGATAACCTACTTACTTATACACAGATTGTGGACAGTTGTGTATAACTGTGGGTATATATGTGTACAAACTAAAAAGATATCCCCGATTCTGAAATTGGGGATATCTTTTGTTTATATATAATATATTGGTGTTGCTTTTTCTTTATCTGTGTCACACAATATGACTTCTTTATTTGTATCTATATCATTTTCATTTAATACTTGTCCTACGCTCATTCTTGCTAAGTCTTTCATATTATTATCTAGACTTAAGTGAGATAGATAAATACGTTTCGTACTTCCTGTTATCACATCACACATGGCATATGCTGCATCTTCATTTGATACGTGACCCATATCACTTAATATACGTTGTTTGGTCTTCCATGGGTATCTACCCATTCTTAACATATCTACATCGTGATTGCTTTCAAATACAAATGCATCACTTCCATGTATCATACCTTTCATTCTGTCTGACACGTATCCTGTATCTGTAATCATTGTTAATTTCTTATAGTCATGATTAAAGATGTAGAATTGTGGATCTATTGCATCATGTGACACACTGAATGATTCAATATCAATACCTGCTAATGTCTTTGTTTCATATGGTTCAAAGTTGAACTTTTGATCAAGTGGTATATTTTTATCTTTAGCATCTATCATTTGCCATGTCTTCTTGTTGGCATAGATAGGTAATTTATACTTTCTTGCAAGCACACCTAATCCTTTTATGTGATCGATATGTTCGTGGGTTACTAAGATGCCTTCTAAGTCGCTGATATTACGGTCTATTTGTTGAAACAGGCCTTCTAATTTTTTACCTGTTAATCCAGCGTCTACGAGTAGGCTTCCATTATCTGATTCTATATAAGTGGCATTTCCTGTACTGCCACTTGCGAGTACGCTCATTGCGATCACAAGTGTTCATCTCCTTTAATTACTGCTTCTCTTAAGATTCTTCTAGTACGGTTGATTCAGGTTTCATTGCATCGATGTACAATACTTTTGTTTTACTTTTGCCGTCTTCTTCGGATTTAATTTTCACTTCCCATGAAGGTACTAGTACTTGTCCTCCAATTTCTTTAACGACACTGTAATAACCTAATCTCACGGATTCTACTTTATCACCTTTTTTTAGGTATGTGTTGTAATACAATGTTTCTAAAGCTGTCTTAGCGTTTACAATTTTTTGCTTATTGTTATTATCTCCATTACCAGGTTTAAGTTTATCTAAATATGTTTGTGTATATTTATTTGCTTTACCGTTTTCCATTTCAAAGACGATTTGACCTTTACTATTATTTAGTATTGGCAAATCTTCATAATTTTGTTCGTAGACTACTTTATTTTTATTCGAGTTGTTGTTCTGATATTGATATTCTTTACCTTTAAAAGATTCTTTGTTGATAAAGTTTTTGAACGATTCTTGTTTACTATCTTTATCTAGATCTACATTTATATCTTTATTAATCTGTGTGTCTTTTTCAGTTAGTGAATACACACCTTCAAGCTCATCAGCATTAAATGACTTACTGCTTCCTGTTATAGCTTGCATTTCTTTATCTTTATAATCTGGTAACTGTGGAATATCTATTCCTTCTTTTGAAAAGTTTACCTCTGATTGTGCATTAGATTCTTGGACTATCGAGTTGTTCACTTTATTAAAGTAAACAACAACTAATCCAATGTTGATTAGAATGAACACAATAATGAAGAGTGACTTGGCATGTTTCCAATCCATTAAGCTAGCCCTCCATTCTCGTATCTTTTCCATTCATCGTCATATTTAATGTACCATTTTGGCGTGAATTCAATTGTATCTTGTAAGTTATCAAGTTCATCATTTGGTAATGATAAATCATATCCAATTGCCATATTCGTAACTTTATTGAAATCTATTTCTCCATTAGAAGCTAAACCATATCTAACTTCTTCAGATGATGGTAATTCATCTGCTTCTTTTTTAGATGGTACAGCTACACCAGTTGTAATCAAGCCTCTGTTGTATTCATTAATGGCATTTCTACCCCACACAGCTTCAATTGAAGATAACTTATCATCATTAAATACTGGGTAGTTGTTTAAGAACATTTGGTAATCTATTTTACCTGTCTTTTGATCTGTATTAAATAATCGGAATTCATCAGTATACCCTGCATGTTCATTAATAAATTTAAATGAATTCGTAATAGACTTAGAAATATCTTTTTGCTGATTTTCATCTTCGGATAAATTTGTATAACGGTATGTTTGCTTCTCTTCGTTTACTGTAGAAATACCCGTGTTATTATTATACGTTGAAACTTGATCTTCGTTACTACGCGCAATAACAGAATCTCCAAGAATGACATCATTTAAATCAGATACAGATATTTTGTTAGTCACATAACGATATACATTCATGCTATAAGCATTTTCAGGTGCATAAATTTGATTAATTTCATTCGTCGTTGTTTCATTCGTAATAATGCCTGTATAAGGTTTTAAATCTTTCGCAACTTCTTTATTCATTTGATCAAATTTATGACTTTTCATCGTTGTCTGTAACTTTACTGCTTTTTGCTTATTCTCACTTAACAAATAAACATTCGCTTCATTTGTTGACTTCGTATCTACTAAAATTCTATCAAAATTAACACTAGGATAATAACTCATATTCATACCTAATACTTGATTCAAATACATTTCACTAGGGACACTGTCAGGGAAGTCTAAAATTGTATAGCGTTCAGATAAATCTTCAAGTTGCACAACTGACTCGCTACTTAAGACATCTACCTTCTTAACTTCTTTACTCAACATTTGATCCGTTACCTTTTTGATATCTTTCATATTAGACGTCCCTTTCACGTCCGTACCATTACGATTAATCATTCTAAAAGGCATAATCACACTATCGATAGGCTTACTAATCTTGGGTCCAATAGAAGGTGTATCAGCATTAACATCCGTTTCCAAGTCAGTCAATTCAGGTGTAAATGTCCATACACGGTATGTCATAAACACACTAATTAGAACGAGGATTATGAGAATAGCAGATTTAATAACTTCTCTATTACGCATCCCAATCACCAAACCCATCTTCTATGAATTCACATGGCAAAGTAATATAAATGGATGTGCCTTGACCTTCTTTACTATTCGCCCATATTCTACCTTTATGTGCTTCTACGATTTCTTTAGTAATCGCTAAACCTAATCCAGTGCCGCCCATCTTACGTGCTCTTGCTTTATCTACTCTATAAAATCGATCAAATATTTTATCAACTTTATTAACTGGAATACCGATACCATTATCTTTAATCTGTATCGTCATTCTGTTATATAACGTATTTTGTTTCACATGAAACTCTACACGTTTATGAGATTCTTGAGAATATTTAATCGCATTTGTAATAACATTATCAAACACTTGAGTCATTTTATCAGGATCGATTTCAACAAATAATCCTTTAACAGGTATGTCACGTATAAACGTTACATTCTTACCTTGAGTCATTTCATGTCTATTGATAATTTTATTAATGAACATATTAAAGTCAATTAACTCTGAATTCATCTGATCACTCGAGCTATCCATTTTAGATAGTTGTAATAGATCGTTAACTAAACGAATCATACGATCTGTTTCTTCACGCGTAACATTTAAGAATGTTGGCGCAACTTCTGGATCACGCCAAGCCCCTTCTTCTAGTGCTTCTATATAACTTCTCATTGATGTTAATGGCGTACGTAATTCATGTGAAACATTCGCAACAAATTCGCGTCGTTCATTTTCTAGAATATGTTGTTCAGTAACATCGTGTAATACCGCAATATAACCATTTATAAAGCCTGTATCTTGTATGATTGTACTGAAGTTAACACGAGCGATTATGCCTTCTTCTTCGTTTACATCAATAATGAAGCTATCATTATTCTCCTGTAAATCATCTAATGAATAATTATCATCAATATTAAGAATGTCTAGTATATGTTTAGCTTCTACATCTGAACGCTCTAAACCTAACATTTTAAGCGCCATTTCATTGATAATACGTACACGACCACGTCTGTCTGTCGCTAATACACCATCACTCATATGTGTAATAACTGAATCAAGTCGTCGTTTCTCACTTTCAGTATTCGCTTGAGCTTCTTGTACACGCTTCGATAAATTATTGAATGAAAGTGCAAGTTCGCCAATTTCATCATTCCCATATATTTTAACGCGCTGTGTATAGTTACCTTTAGACATTTCTAAAGTTTGGTTACGCATATCTGATATTGGTTTCGTAATTGTTCTCGCAATAAAGAAACCGAGCACAATTGTGATCAATAATGAGATTGCTGTACCTATAATGAAAATTTGGTTAATGTTGTTTAACTGTTCATATACAGAATCAATATCTGATTCTACATAAATATCCCCAACAACTTTACCTTCGTATTCAACAGGTTTATTTTTAATCCATACTCGGTTACTATCCGAGGAATCATTTTTCAAAACGATTTTATCATTTGCTTTGCCTAATGATAACGCCTTTTTTACAGAGCTATCGTTTACTTTTTGATTGACGGTATTTTGATTTGTAGCTTTAGATGTCGCAACGATGATTTGATCTTGGTCAATAAACCTAATCTCATCAATTTCAGTTCGGTTTGCGTAGTCATCTAATATACTTTGTATCTCTTTTTGGAAGTTCCGATTAGGATCTTCTGAATTGTACGTTTTCTTTATGTTGTAATTAATCTGTTTCACGTGTTGTTCAATGTTCGTCTTGAAGTTACGTGTTAGTTCCTTCTCAAGGCTGTTTGTAAAATATAAACCGATAATTTGCATACCAATAATGATTAATAAAACATAAATGACGACAAGTTTAATGTGTAAGGACTGAAATTTCTTTAGCCAATTCATATGATCAGCCTACTCTTGCGTTTGTAGGAAATAACCCACACCCCTACGCGTAACGATATATTCTGGGTGAGATGCATCGTCTTCGATTTTTTCACGTAGTCGACGTATTGTCACGTCAACAGTACGCACATCACCGAAATAATCATAACCCCACACTGTTTGAAGTAAGTGTTCACGCGTCATAACTTGTCCAATATGTTTAGCTAAGTAATGGAATAATTCAAACTCACGATGTGTTAATTCGATATCCACACCACGTTTTTTAATTGAATATGCATCCGGGTACACTGTAATATCTTTAATAACAATTTCATTTGTTTCTTCATCTTCAGTTTGAGTAGGTTGTGAATAATGTCTACGCAAGTTCGCTTTAACACGGGCAATCAATTCACGTGTTGAAAATGGTTTAGTTACATAATCATCTGCACCAAGCTCAAGACCTAAAACTTTATCAATTTCTGAGTCTTTAGCTGTTAACATAATGATTGGCATTTCAAATTTCTTACGAACCTCTCGACATACTTCCATGCCATCTCTACCAGGTAACATAATATCTAAGAGCACTATGTCTGGTTCTTCTGCATATATTAAATCTACTGCGTCATCACCGTCATACGCGCAATAAACATCATAACCTTCTTTTTTTAAGTTAAATTCAAGTATATCTGCAATTGGTTTTTCATCATCAACGACTACTATTTTTCTAGCCATGCTATTTACCTCATTTCTTTTTGAAAATAAGTATCTTCAAGCACACAATTGTGCATGATATCCTATACTATAATTTAACACTATTTGTCCATTAATTCTATTGTTTGATGTTATTCTATAATTGAACAACAAAAAAATGCTTATCGTTATTACGATAAGCATTAAAAGCGGTCCCGACGGGAATCGAACCCGCGATCTCCTGCGTGACAGGCAGGCATGTTAACCGCTACACCACGGGACCTTATATGTATATAATTTAGATGGTGACCCCTACGGGACTCGAACCCGTGTTACCGCCGTGAAAGGGCGGTGTCTTAACCGCTTGACCAAGGGGCCTATATTAGACACAAGATTGATTATAGCATGACTATTATACAGAAGACAAGATTTTATTTTAAATTTTTTATATAATATAAAATAGAAGTAATAAAAAGGGATGATGATATGGAGCAAGCGCAAGTTATTAAAAAAGGACACCGTAAATTAAGTAAAGGAGAAATCCTTAAACGGTTCATTTTTATCACAATCGGGAGTGTTTTAATGGGTGTCGGGTTAGAACTATTCCTAGTACCAAACAAATTACTCGATGGAGGAATTGTAGGGATTGCGATTATTTTAAGCCATTTAACAAATTTGAAACTCGGACTATTTATATTCTTACTAAATATCCCCTTTTTCTTTTTAGGTTATAAACAAATTGGTAAAACATTCACGATTTCAACAATATATGCCATAACAGTCTTATCAATTACAACTGCTTATTTACATCATTTTGACCCATTTATCAAAGAGACATTTCTAGTTACTATTTTCGGTGGGGCAATTATAGGACTAGGCGTCGGTCTAGTTATTAGATATGGTGGATCTTTAGACGGATCAGAAATCAGTGCAATATTGATAAGTAGTAAAGCACCGTTTTCAGTCGGAGAAATCGTGATGCTTATTAATTGTTTCATATTCACAGCTGCAGGCTTTGTATTCAACTGGGAGTCAGCTATGTTTTCGGTTATAGCATATTTTATAGCAGCTAAGATGATTGACGTGACAGTACAAGGATTTGATGAATCTAAAGCAGTATGGATAATCAGTGATACATATCGAGACATAGGAGAAGCAATCAACGACCGTCTAGGTAGAGGTGTTACATACCTTAATGGAGAAGGCGCATATACAGGAGAAGATAAAAAAGTAGTGTTCTGCGTAATCACACGATTAGAAGAATCTAAATTAAAGGATATTGTTACAGAAATAGACAATACAGCATTCCTATCAATAGGAGATGTTAGCGAAGTAAAAGGTGGACGCTTTAAAAAAAGAGAAATCCATTAACAAATTGACTAAAAACGCATGAGAATTAATGATTACACTATCGTTTTTTTAGACATCTATGTGAGCGGGTAGTCTAAAGAATGGTTAGTTACATAGTAGATGGTTGAGATTCATGTCTACAGTCATAGTTGTTCTTACAAATTGAGTTCTTGTGCTTTTTTATTCCAATTTTATGTAGTGATTAATATATTATGAGAAATACAGGCCGATAAATATTTTTATCGGCCTGTATTTTTGATTTTCGGGTCGCTATTTATTTTTATCGGCCTGTATTTTCGATTTTCGGGTCGCTATTTATTTTTATCGGCCTGTATTTCTCGTTTTCGGGTCGCTATTTATTTTTATCGGTCCGTATTTCTCATTTCTGGACCGCTATTTATTTTTATCGAATATGTCCATATAATTGTGTAATAAAATAAGAGCCATATATAGCTCACTTTAGTACAATGTAATCGACGAAGAAAAATTGTAGAGGTGA
>NZ_JAJNIS010000037.1:0-4688 GCF_022386375.1 Mammaliicoccus sp. K-M42
TGATATTAAGCCAATCCTACCGTTCCCTAAAAAACAGGACACTCAAAACCAAGACATCTTTATTGTATGTTCGATAATATATAAGAGTTATTCAGTAAAACAGTTAGATTTGTTTTGCTGTTCTTTTATAATTTTTCACTTTTACAATAGAACTTGATACTAATCAATTTTTATTTTATAGAAACATCCTATACTAGAGTCATCAACAAGGAATACAAATGAAATTGGAGGGAATCAACATGCAAAGATATATATTAAGTAAAAAGAATTCCATTACACTGGTCAGTGCAATTTTGATTGCACTTGCATTCTTCGGACGATTTTCCTTAGACAACATGGCCATTTTCAATTGGTCGCTCATCATTGCATCCATTCTTGGTGTGGCGCCGATTGCAATCCAAGCCTATCAGGCATTAAAAGTAAAAGTTGTCAGTATTGATGTTTTAGTTACCATTGCAGTTATTGGGGCAGTATTGATTCAAAATTATGAGGAATCAGCCATCGTTACTTTCTTATTCTTATTTGGTTCATACTTGGAGCAACGTACCTTGAACAAAACACGTTCTGCCATTAAAGAATTAACAGAGCTGGCACCAGAAAGTGCTTTAAAGCAAATGGAAAACGGAGAATTTGAAGAAGTAGATGTCAATGATGTAGACGAAGGTGATATTTTATTAGTTAAAACGGGTGCAAAAGTTCCGGTAGATG
This sequence comes from Mammaliicoccus sp. K-M42, assembly GCF_022386375.1. Lineage (NCBI taxonomy): Bacteria > Bacillati > Bacillota > Bacilli > Caryophanales > Staphylococcaceae > Mammaliicoccus > Mammaliicoccus sp. K-M42. Next base: position 709 of record NZ_JAJNIS010000037.1, read on the forward strand.
GAACAGTGTTAACTGGTGAAGGTCACATTAATGAAGCAAGTATTACTGGAGAATCTTTACCTGTAAGTAAAAAGGTTGATTCTGAAGTATTTGCAGGATCTATCTTAGAAAATGGAACGATCCAAATTCGAGCTGATCGCGTTGGAGAAGATACAACATTTGGTAGAATTATCGAATTAGTGGAAGAGGCACAGGATTCCAAATCAGAAGCAGAACGTTTCATTGACCGATTCTCTAAATATTATACACCAGCTGTGTTAGTCCTTGGTTTTATTGTTTGGTTTTTCTCAAAAGATATTGAACTAGCTATCACGATTCTTGTTTTAGGATGTCCAGGTGCATTAGTTATCGGGGTTCCTGTATCCAACGTTGCCGGTATCGGAAACGGTGCACGTAATGGTGTCCTCTTAAAAGGTAGTGAAGTTATCAATGACTTTAGCAGAGTAGATACTATCGTTTTTGATAAAACAGGAACATTGACAGTAGGAAACCCTGAAGTTGCCGAAAAAGAATTTTACGGAAAAAATACTGAAGAGGTTCTAGGATATTTAGCAAGTGTGGAGCGTGAATCGGACCACCCACTAGCGAAAGCTGTCCTACAGGATATTGGCGAGACAACTTTCTCTACTGTTGAAGAAACCGAAGTCGTTAAAGGTGGCGGAATTGTAGCAAAAATAGGTGTTCATCGTATAGCCGTTGGTAACGTAGCATTAATGGAAAAGGAAAATGTGAAATTAAGCGAAAAAGCTAAAAAAGACGTCGAACGCTTTGAGAAAAATGGGAATTCTCTTGTGTTAACTGCGGTCGACGGAGAATTAAACGTTCTGATGGGTATTCGGGATCAAATCCGTCCAGGTGTTAAAAAAGATCTTCAAAAACTGAAAAAACTAGGGGTCAAAAACCTTGTCGTTCTTTCTGGGGACAACCAAGGAACCGTAGATTTAGTTGCTCGAGAACTTGGGTTAACAGAAGCACACGGTCATATGCTTCCAGAAGGAAAATCTGCTTATATCGAAAAAATGCAAGCAGAAGGCGGGATCATTGCCTTTGTCGGTGACGGAGTGAATGATAGTCCTTCATTAGCCTTAGCAGATATCGGAATCGCCATGGGAAGTGGAACAGATGTTGCAATTGAAACATCAGATGTTGTTTTAATGAATTCTGACTTTAGTCGTTTACCACACGCATTAGGCTTAACAAAATCAACTTCAAGAAACATGAAACAGAACATCGCCATAGCAGTTGGTGTGGTATTAATCTTACTTGCTAGCCTACTATTTAGTGAATGGATGAATATGTCAATCGGGATGTTGGTTCACGAAGCAAGTATCTTAGTAGTCATCTTGAATGGTATGAGATTGCTTCGATACCGTTTGAGAGGATAAATTTAATAGAAAGCGGTCTTGACGAATGATAAAGGGGAAGTATTCAGGTAGGAAGAACAAAATACTCCCCTACTTTTTCTTGAAACTTGATTTGCGTCAATTTCATTTCGTTGAACCTCAGCTATACTTAAATTGTAAAGAAGAAGAGGGAAAACAAAAAAGTCAAAGATAAGATGAAAGGAGAAATAATTCATGCAAAAAGCAGTTATTCAATTAGAAACATTATCTTGTCCATCTTGTATGCAAAAGATTGAAAATGCGGTGAAAGGATTAAATGGGATTAATCAAGATAGCTTAAAAGTATTATTCAATGCCAGTAAAGTAAAAGTAGATTTTGATTCAGAAACGATCACCGTTAACGATATCAAAAAGGCAATTGAAGACTTAGGATATCCCGTTGTTAAATCAAAAGTAAAATCTGCCTAAGACAAACACACATAACAAAAATTATATATAGAAAGAGGGAAATAATAATGTCTGAACAAACATTTAACGAAGTAATAACAAACCATTTTGAAAAACTGGATTTATACACCACTGCAATTACACGGGCCCATGGTAAGAATCACCCAGAAGCCTTTGAAGTACGTGAATTGTTTGAAACAATTAGTGGAAAAGTAAAAGACGCAGGTACGAACAAACCTGACTTAGATGCTGAATTTGCTCAATTACGAAAAATCACAGACAACTACACCATTCCTGGAGATGTATGTGAAACGTATGCAGGCACATTCGAGATGTTATCAGAAGTAGATAAAGCATATCAGGCTTAAAGTAACTCAAAAACAAAAGAATAGATTGGTTTACGGTCGTTAAAAAATGAAGGGGGAAATGATTTATGCAAAAAGCAACGATTCAATTAGAAACCTTATCTTGCCCATCTTGTATGCAAAAGATTGAAAATGCGGTGAAAGGAATAAACGGTGTGAATCAAGATAGCTTGAAAGTAATGTTCAATGCAAGTAAAGTAAAAGTAGATTTTGATTCAGAAGCAGTCGCTATTAACGATATCGAAAAGGCAATTGAAGACTTAGGATATCCTGTTGTCAAATCAAAGGTAAAACCTGCTTAATCGAGTGAATAGAAAGGAAGCCTAAGATGCCCTCTTAGGCTTTTTATAAAAAGGAGAGGTTATTTTGGAACAAAACCAATGTTGTCATCACCAACATGGACATGCAGAATGTATTCGTATTGTTCCTATTTTTAACCATTTGAAAGACTCACAAATGGATTTGATTGCGGAATCTGCCAAGACACTTCATCTACAAAAAGGGGAAATGTTATTCCGTGCAGATGAGGAAGATGATACCTTATATATTATCAATTCGGGTAAGGCTCGGATTTATCGCTTATCGGATTCTGGAAAAGAACAACTTGTTCGCATTTTAAATCCCGGTGATTTTACAGGTGAAGTCGCTATTTTCCAACCTGGAAGTATTCATGAGAACTATGCGGAAGCACTACAAAATACATCCATTTGTTTAATTAAACGAGAGGATTTACAAGAGTATTTGGTGAAATATCCGCAGATCTCATTAAAAATACTGTCAGAAGTAACGATGCGTTTGAAGGATTCTGAAAAACAAACCACACAAGTAGCGATTGAAAATGTAGAAACCCGCATTATATCCTTTTTAGCTGAGAATGTTGAAAAGGGAAGTGGCAATAGTCCAACGATTATCTTACCAATGTCCAAAAAGGATTTAGCCTCGTATCTTGGTACCACACCAGAAACAATCAGCCGTAAATTTACTAATCTAGAAGAACTTGGATTGATCAAACGGTTACCGAAAAAGAAAATTAAAATAATGGATTTAGATCAATTGTTACTTCATACTGAATGAATATAAGAGGGTAGCGTGCCATTATCTAACGGGTTAAGTTTAATAGTACAAAACATAAAATAACAAACCTTTTAGCAATCCAATTAGCATATAAAATGGATTGCTAATTTTTGTTGGTTTAACAATGTCTATCTACAAAAAAGAAAGAAAAATGGCTCCTTATTTGACACTTATTTTACCAAGATGACATAATTTTGTGTCAACTTCATTATTTATTGCATTATCTAATCTTTTCACTCCTTGAATTTTTACAATAGACATTATTCATCACTTTCTTTTCTATATTTATTTAAGATCTCCATAAGTTGATTAAAATCTTCTTCTTCAAGTTCTCCAATTCTTGAAATAATTCTCTGATTTATTTTATAAAAAAGTGTATCAAGTTCATTAGAGAATAAAACTAATTCTTCATAATCATATTCAGTAGGTATAAATTCTTCAATAAATAATTCTATAAAAGGTCTGTAACCTTCATTCCAATTAAACTCTTTCATCATCTCAATAAAGTTTAATAAATGAGTGTTTATATGACTAACAACTTCATCATAAATTAAATATAATGGGATTGTTTTTTTCTGTTGTTCAAACATTATTTTAGCTTTTCTAGGTGTAATGTTTTCTAAACCTTTTCTAGTATCGTTAATCTTTCTTCTTCTTTTAGTTTTCTTTCAATATCATTCAATTTATTTTTTATTCTTTTTATATCAGATTGTTCAGCAAATCCAAAAAAATGAATATGTTTTAAAAGGGT
>NZ_JAJNIS010000038.1:0-3020 GCF_022386375.1 Mammaliicoccus sp. K-M42
TTATGTATAAGGAAATATTAGATTAAGTTATTAAGGGCGCACGGTGGATGCCTTGGCACTAGAAGCCGAAGAAGGACGTTACTAACGACGATATGCTTTGGGGAGCTGTAAGTACGCTTTGATCCAGAGATTTCCGAATGGGGAAACCCAGCATGAGTTATGTCATGTTATCCACATATGAATACATAGTATGTGAGAAGGCACACCCGGAGAACTGAAACATCTTAGTACCCGGAGGAAGAGAAAGAAAACTCGATTCCCTGAGTAGCGGCGAGCGAAACGGGAATAGCCCAAACCAACAGGCTTGCCTGTTGGGGTTGTAGGACACTCAATACGGAGTTACAAAGGAAATAATTAGACGAATGGTTTTGGAAAAACCAACCATAGAAGGTAATGGTCCTGTAGTCGAAAGTTATTTCTCTCCTGAGTGGATCCTGAGTACGGCGGAACACGTGTAATTCCGTCGGAATCCGGGAGGACCATCTCCCAAGGCTAAATACTCTCTAGTGACCGATAGTGAACCAGTACCGTGAGGGAAAGGTGAAAAGCACCCCGGAAGGGGAGTGAAATAGAACCTGAAACCGTGTGCTTACAAATAGTCAGAGCCCGTTAATGGGTGATGGCGTGCCTTTTGTAGAATGAACCGGCGAGTTACGATTTGATGCAAGGTTAAGCAGTAAATGTGGAGCCGTAGCGAAAGCGAGTCTGAATAGGGCGAATGAGTATCTGGTCGTAGACCCGAAACCAAGTGATCTACCCATGTCCAGGTTGAAGTTCAGGTAACACTGAATGGAGGACCGAACCGACTTACGTTGAAAAGTGAGCGGATGAGGTGTGGGTAGCGGAGAAATTCCAATCGAACTTGGAGATAGCTGGTTCTCTCCGAAATAGCTTTAGGGCTAGCCTCAAGTGATGATTATTGGAGGTAGAGCACTGTTTGGACGAGGGGCCCCTCTAGGGTTACCGAATTCAGACAAACTCCGAATGCCAAATAATTTAACTTGGGAGTCAGACTATGGGTGATAAGGTCCGTAGTCGAAAGGGAAACAGCCCAGACCACCAGCTAAGGTCCCAAAATATATGTTAAGTGGAAAAGGATGTGGCGTTGCCCAGACAACTAGGATGTTGGCTTAGAAGCAGCCATCATTTAAAGAGTGCGTAATAGCTCACTAGTCGAGTGACACTGCGCCGAAAATGTACCGGGGCTAAACATATTACCGAAGCTGTGGATTATCCGTAAGGATAGTGGTAGGAGAGCGTTCTAAACGTGTTGAAGCATGATCGTAAGGACATGTGGAATGTTTAGAAGTGAGAATGCCGGTGTGAGTAGCGAAAGATGGGTGAGAATCCCATCCACCGATTGACTAAGGTTTCCAGAGGAAGGCTCGTCCGCTCTGGGTTAGTCGGGACCTAAGCCGAGGCCGATAGGCGTAGGCGATGGATAACAGGTAGATATTCCTGTACCACCTATGATTGTTTGAACGATGGGGGGACGCAGTAGGATAGGCGAAGCGTGCTGTTGGAGTGCACGTCCAAGCAACAAGACTGAGTGTTAGGCAAATCCGGCACTTATAAGGTTGAGTTGTGATGGGGAGCTGGATCATGTATCCGGCGAGTCGTTGATTTCACACTGCCAAGAAAAGCCTCTAGTTAGAAAATAGGTGCCCGTACCGCAAACCGACACAGGTAGTCAAGATGAGAATTCTAAGGTGAGCGAGCGAACTCTCGTTAAGGAACTCGGCAAAATGACCCCGTAACTTCGGGAGAAGGGGTGCTTTTTAGGGTGCAAGCCTTGAAGAGCCGCAGTGAATAGGCCCAAGCGACTGTTTATCAAAAACACAGGTCTCTGCTAAACCGTAAGGTGATGTATAGGGGCTGACGCCTGCCCGGTGCTGGAAGGTTAAGAGGAGTGGTTAGCTTCTGCGAAGCTACGAATCGAAGCCCCAGTAAACGGCGGCCGTAACTATAACGGTCCTAAGGTAGCGAAATTCCTTGTCGGGTAAGTTCCGACCCGCACGAAAGGCGTAACGATTTGGGCACTGTCTCAACGAGAGACTCGGTGAAATCATAGTACCTGTGAAGATGCAGGTTACCCGCGACAGGACGGAAAGACCCCGTGGAGCTTTACTGTAGCCTGATATTGAAATTTGGCACAGCTTGTACAGGATAGGTAGGAGCCTTTGAAGCGTGAGCGCTAGCTTACGTGGAGGCGCTGGTGGGATACTACCCTGGCTGTGTTGACTTTCTAACCCGCACCATTTGATCATGGTGGGAGACAGTGTCAGGCGGGCAGTTTGACTGGGGCGGTCGCCTCCTAAAGAGTAACGGAGGCGCTCAAAGGTTCCCTCAGAATGGTTGGAAATCATTCGCAGAGTGTAAAGGCACAAGGGAGCTTGACTGCGAGACTTACAAGTCGAGCAGGGTCGAAAGACGGACTTAGTGATCCGGTGGTTCCGCATGGAAGGGCCATCGCTCAACGGATAAAAGCTACCCCGGGGATAACAGGCTTATCTCCCCCAAGAGTTCACATCGACGGGGAGGTTTGGCACCTCGATGTCGGCTCATCGCATCCTGGGGCTGTAGTCGGTCCCAAGGGTTGGGCTGTTCGCCCATTAAAGCGGTACGCGAGCTGGGTTCAGAACGTCGTGAGACAGTTCGGTCCCTATCCGTCGTGGGCGTAGGAAATTTGAGAGGAGCTGTCCTTAGTACGAGAGGACCGGGATGGACATACCTCTGGTGTACCAGTTGTCGCGCCAGCGGCATAGCTGGGTAGCTATGTATGGACGGGATAAGTGCTGAAAGCATCTAAGCATGAAGCCCCCCTCAAGATGAGATTTCCCAACTTCGGTTATAAGATCCCTCAAAGATGATGAGGTTAATAGGTTCGGGGTGTAAGCGCAGTAATGTGTGTAGCTGACGAATACTAATCGATCGAAGACTTAATCAAAATTTTTAACTCGGTTTAACGCCGTAAAATCTGCTTACTATCTAGTTTTGAATGTGCAATACATTCTAATAGT
>NZ_JAJNIS010000039.1:0-1639 GCF_022386375.1 Mammaliicoccus sp. K-M42
CTTATAGTACTTCAAAGAGTGATTGGCTTAACCAATCAAAAATGAGCTAATCAAGCTTACTTCTATTATGGAGAGTTTGATCCTGGCTCAGGATGAACGCTGGCGGCGTGCCTAATACATGCAAGTCGAGCGAACAGATGAGAAGCTTGCTTCTCTGATGTTAGCGGCGGACGGGTGAGTAACACGTGGGTAACCTACCTATAAGACTGGGATAACTCCGGGAAACCGGGGCTAATACCTGATAATATTTTGAACCGCATGGTTCGATAGTGAAAGGCGGCTTCGGCTGTCACTTATAGATGGACCCGCGCCGTATTAGCTAGTTGGTAAGGTAATGGCTTACCAAGGCGACGATACGTAGCCGACCTGAGAGGGTGATCGGCCACACTGGAACTGAGACACGGTCCAGACTCCTACGGGAGGCAGCAGTAGGGAATCTTCCGCAATGGGCGAAAGCCTGACGGAGCAACGCCGCGTGAGTGATGAAGGTTTTCGGATCGTAAAACTCTGTTGTTAGGGAAGAACAAATTTGTTAGTAACTGAACAAGTCTTGACGGTACCTAACCAGAAAGCCACGGCTAACTACGTGCCAGCAGCCGCGGTAATACGTAGGTGGCAAGCGTTATCCGGAATTATTGGGCGTAAAGCGCGCGTAGGCGGTTTCTTAAGTCTGATGTGAAAGCCCACGGCTCAACCGTGGAGGGTCATTGGAAACTGGGGAACTTGAGTGCAGAAGAGGAGAGTGGAATTCCATGTGTAGCGGTGAAATGCGCAGAGATATGGAGGAACACCAGTGGCGAAGGCGGCTCTCTGGTCTGTAACTGACGCTGATGTGCGAAAGCGTGGGGATCAAACAGGATTAGATACCCTGGTAGTCCACGCCGTAAACGATGAGTGCTAAGTGTTAGGGGGTTTCCGCCCCTTAGTGCTGCAGCTAACGCATTAAGCACTCCGCCTGGGGAGTACGACCGCAAGGTTGAAACTCAAAGGAATTGACGGGGACCCGCACAAGCGGTGGAGCATGTGGTTTAATTCGAAGCAACGCGAAGAACCTTACCAAATCTTGACATCCTTTGATCGCTCTAGAGATAGAGTCTTCCCCTTCGGGGGACAAAGTGACAGGTGGTGCATGGTTGTCGTCAGCTCGTGTCGTGAGATGTTGGGTTAAGTCCCGCAACGAGCGCAACCCTTAAGCTTAGTTGCCATCATTAAGTTGGGCACTCTAGGTTGACTGCCGGTGACAAACCGGAGGAAGGTGGGGATGACGTCAAATCATCATGCCCCTTATGATTTGGGCTACACACGTGCTACAATGGATAATACAAAGGGCAGCGAACCCGCGAGGTCAAGCAAATCCCATAAAATTATTCTCAGTTCGGATTGTAGTCTGCAACTCGACTACATGAAGCTGGAATCGCTAGTAATCGTAGATCAGCATGCTACGGTGAATACGTTCCCGGGTCTTGTACACACCGCCCGTCACACCACGAGAGTCTGTAACACCCGAAGCCGGTGGAGTAACCTTTTATTAGGAGCTAGCCGTCGAAGGTGGGACAAATGATTGGGGTGAAGTCGTAACAAGGTAGCCGTATCGGAAGGTGCGGCTGGATCACCTCCTTTCTAAGGATATTACGGAATG
>NZ_JAJNIS010000040.1:0-1180 GCF_022386375.1 Mammaliicoccus sp. K-M42
GTGATTTCAGCTACGCCTTGATCATTTGCGATACCTTCACCAATCTTATTGCCATCTTTATCGAAGATTTCAACTTTAGTTCCAGGGTCAGTAGTCACTGAAATTGGATCTTTCGTACCACCTTTACCTGATAAGTCTGTTTGAATCACAGGTTTAGTTGGCGGTGTTGTATCTTTCGATTTGACAGGTTCAGAAGCATCAGATGTATTCGGTGTTTCCGCATTATCCGTTGCTTTCGCTGTAATATTACCTTCAGGTAATGGTTTTGTTGGCGTGATTTCAGCGACACCTTGATCATTTGCGATACCTTCACCAATTTTGTTTCCGTCTTTATCGAAGTTTTCAACTTTAGTTCCAGGGTCAGTAGTCACTGAAATTGGATCTTTCGTGCCACCTTTATCAGTTAAGTCTGTTTGAATCACAGGTTTAGTAGGCGGCGTTGTATCTTTCGATTTGACTGGTTCAGAAGCGTCAGACGTATTTGGCGTTTCCGCATTATCTGTCGCTTTCGCCGTGATATTACCTTCAGGTAATGGTTTTGTCGGTGTAATTTTAGCGATACCTTGATTATTAGCGACTCCTTCACCAATCTTATTGCCATCTTTATCGAAGATTTCAACTTTAGTTCCAGGGTCAGCTTTTACAACGATTGGATCTTTCGTACCACCTTTACCTGTTAGGTCTGTTTGAATCACAGGTTTAGTTGGCGGTGTTGTATCTTTCGATTTTACTGGGTCAGAAGCATCAGACGTATTCGGTGTTTCTGCATTATCCGTTGCTTTGGCTGTGATATTACCTTCAGGTAATGGCGTTGTCGGTATAATTTCAGCGACACCTTGATCGTTAGCGACACCCTCACCAATCTTATTGCCATCTTTATCGAAGATTTCAACTTTATTTCCAGGGTCAGTAGTCACTGTAATTGGATCTTTTGTACCACCTTTATCAGTTAAGTCTGTTTGAATCAGAGGTTTACTTGGCGGTGTTATATCTTTCGATTTAACTGGATCCGAAGTATCAGACGTATTTGGCGTTTCCGCATTATCTGTCGCTTTCGCTGTGATATTACCTTCAGGTAATGGAATAGTTGAGTCAAGTCCATAATTTTGTGTAATATCTTTAGATGTAATCAACCATTGGTTTTTCTATGGTATTAACAAAATATATATGCTTGGTTTTT
>NZ_JAJNIS010000041.1:0-1137 GCF_022386375.1 Mammaliicoccus sp. K-M42
GACCAAAAGTATATGAATCGCGAGGATGTTTTTATGCATATTTTTTCTCAAATTCAATTGGACTCATATAATTTAGTGTCGAATGAATTCTTTTTGAGTTGTAAAAAGTAAGAATGTATTCCATAACACTGAACATTGCTTCATCCCTTGTTTTGTAGTCACAATGGTGAATTAATTCTTTTTTGATAATACTATGAAATGATTCTATACACGCATTGTCATAACAGTTTCCTTTTCTACTCATGCTTGTTTGAATTCCTTTTTCTTTAAGTAATGTCTGATATTCTATAGAAGCATATTGACTTCCACGGTCTGAATGATGAATCAGTCCTTTTCTTGGTTCTTGTATTGTACATGCTTTTCTAAAGGCTGATAACACAAGATCTTTAGTCATTCTTGAAGACATTGACCATCCAATAATTCTTCGTGAAAATAAATCCATGACTGTTGCTAAGTATAGCCAACCTTCTCTCGTGTATATGTACGTTATATCTGCGACCCAAACACTTCCTAATCCGGATACTTTAAATGATTGGTTTAATATATTGGGATATACAGGAAGTTGATGTTTGGAATTTGTTGTAGCCTTATATTTCTTTTTTGTTATTGATTTAATACCTAATTCATTCATTATCTTACTGACTGTTCTTTGTGTGACCGTACATCCTTTGCTTCTTAGTACTTGTGTAATTTTAGGACTACCATAACGTTTTTGACTTTGAATATAAATTTGATAAATATGTTTTTTCAATACATCATGTCTAATTGTACGTTTACTTGGTTTACGATTCTTCCAACCATAATAGCCACTTTTTGAAACACCTAACACTTCACACATCTTTATAACACGAAATTCATGTCGGTGTTCTTCAATAAACCTGTATATTACTTCTGGTCTTTGGCAAAGATGTGCATAGAGCCTTTTTTAATATCTTATTTTCTTCTTCTAGCTCTTTTAATCTTTTTTGTAGATCAACTTCAGACTGTTTCTTAGGGGTACGTCTACCACTACCAACAAATCCTTTTTCACCTTCTTTACGATAAACACTTAGCCATTTGGTTAATGTTTGAATAGGGATGTCTAAATCTCTTGAAACTTCTGTTGCTTTTCTACCAGATTCTACTAACTGAATTGCT
>NZ_JAJNIS010000042.1:0-828 GCF_022386375.1 Mammaliicoccus sp. K-M42
AAACATACTAAGATTAGCTATGAAGAAATCTATGACGATAGATTTTTTCATAGCTATTTTTTATAGTTATAGAGAGAGGTAGACTGTGCGGTCTCTTGGATTTTAAATCCGTAATTTAAACAAGTCAGCTTTACTCTCGCCTTTTGAAATTCGTTTGTAGTATGTTGGGCTCTTGAAGCCGTGTATAGGAAAGTGAAATGAGAAAGGTTCAGTAAGGTTTAACTTCTCAAATCAATTAAGGAGGGTTTTATGTGAATTATCTAGGTATTGATATTAGTAAAAAAACAAGCGTCATCGCCCATTATCACGATGATAAATTCCAAATGGAATTTACAATTCAAAATAATAAAAATGGTTATAATCATTTTCTTAAATATTTAAATAAAATCGACCAATTTCAACTCGTGTTTGAATCTACAGGTATTTATTCAAGAGGGATGGTTCAATTTTGTCGAGTTAATCAAATTAATTATATTGAAATGAATCCTTTAGAAGCAAAATTTAAAACAACTTCTTTAAGGTCTTGGAAAACTGATCAATCTGACGCTCATAAATTAGCCCTTTTAGCACCTTCTTTAAAATCTATGGATAGCTTAAATACAAAACAAGATATTTTCTTTGAATTACGAGAACGTGCTCGATTTCATCTTGAAATCGAAAATGATCAAAATCGTTTAAAAATAATGATTATTGAACTGCTTCATCAAACCTTTCCAGGTCTAGAAAAATTGTTTAAAAACCGTTATTCAATCATTGCCCTTAATATCGCAGAAATCTATTCACACCCAGATTTTGTTCAACAAGAAGATATTGATACCCTAACTTCAA
>NZ_JAJNIS010000043.1:0-744 GCF_022386375.1 Mammaliicoccus sp. K-M42
AGCACCAATTAATCTAAAAGCAGAGTCTAAATTAGGGAAAGTCTTAATGACTTTCTCTCTTTTTCTAACTTGCATATTGATGTTCTCAATAGAATTAGTCGTACGTAAACTTTTATGATGTTGTGCTGGGAACCTATAGAACTGAGCAGCATCTTCGAAGCCTTGATCTAATATATTGAGTGCTTCTGAATACTTTGGATTATTTTGATATTTAGTTATCAGTTCTTCTTTAAGCTGTAATGCATGTTGATAAGTAGGTGCTTTAAAAATAGATTTAAGTAACAGTTTTGCATCTTCAGAATTTTTCTTAGGGAAACGTTCAACAATGTTTTTAAGAAAATGAAAAGTACAACGTTGCCAAGATGAATCTATAAATTGAGATTTAATAGATTTAATAAGACCAGAATGAGCATCAGAAATAATAAGCTCTGGTGTCGTTAAACCACGCATTCTAAGGTCTTCAAAAAATTCAGACCAAGCCTTTTCAGATTCTTGATTAGAAATTTTAAAGCCAATAATTTCACGCTGTCTAAGTTCATTGATACCCATTGCGGTGTAAACACCCTTGGATACTATTTTATTATTCTCTTTAACTTTTATATACATAGCATCAACAAACACATACTTATATTGATGATTCGTAATGGGTCTACTTGCCCATTCTTGAATATCAGGATCTATATTTTTCATTACTTCAGAAATCGTTGATTTCGATACAGATTCCCCTGATAAAGCCTCGACAAT
>NZ_JAJNIS010000044.1:0-688 GCF_022386375.1 Mammaliicoccus sp. K-M42
TAGTAGATTGGTTTACCTTGCTTGATGTTACTTTAAATTTCATCTTTGTATAAGTAGAAACTAAGTTTCTTTGTTTCATCAATACACCAATCTTACGCCTAGACACATATAGTCCTCGTTTCGTTAAAGCAATCTTTATTTTACGTGTACCGTAACAACGTCTATTAGAGATGAATATATCTTCAATTTCATCTGCTAATATCTCATCATTGTTTTCTTTATTAACTTTATGTTGGTTATTTTGGTGGTAATAGTAGGTACTTCTTGGCATTTGTAGGACTTTGCACATTGCTGATACTGAATATTTGTGAGTATTCTCATTTATCACATCTATTTTCGTCCGATTATCAGCGCGGCTTGCTTTAAAATATCGTTTTCCATTTTTAGCTGTTTATTTTCTTTTTCTAGTTCCATCATTTTCTTTTGTTCTTTTGTAAGATTATCTTTGTGCTCAAAAGAACCAGAGGTTTTTGCTTGATTAATCCATCGATCTAATGCAGATGGGGTTAAATCATATTCTCTAATAATTTCAGATCTTGGTTTTTCATTAAGGTATAAATCAACCATTTGCTGTTTGAATTCATTACTGTATTCTCTACGCTCTCTTCTCATAAAAAGACCACCTACTTTCTTAATTTTAACAATACTTCTCTTTAAAGAAGTTGTCCAATTAAGTGTAGACGGTCCA
>NZ_JAJNIS010000045.1:0-480 GCF_022386375.1 Mammaliicoccus sp. K-M42
AAAAATTGTAGAGGTGACTATATATGACTCAATTAAATATTAACGTAGACTTTGAAGAATTGGCAAGTGCTATATTTGAAAGTAACTTAAATACAGCTATGAAAAGTATTGCTGTATCTGTCTTAAATGCTTATATGGAGATGGAAAGAGACCAGTATGTAAATGCAGATTTCAAACAAAAGAATCCTAAAAGGATTGCCCAACGAAATGGCTACTACGAACGTGATTTTATGATGCCTGTTGGTAAAATTCATCTGAAAGTGCCTAGAACACGTGATGGTGAGTTTACAACTGACGTTTTCGAACAGTACACACGCTCTGATCAATCTCTTATTTTAGCTATGATGGAAGCTTATATTAATGGTGTTTCAACTCGGAATATCACGAAAATTGTCGAGGCTTTATCAGGGGAATCTGTATCGAAATCAACGATTTCTGAAGTAATGAAAAATATAGATCCTGATATTCAAGAATGGGCAA
>NZ_JAJNIS010000046.1:0-447 GCF_022386375.1 Mammaliicoccus sp. K-M42
TTTAAAAGAATATGAATCGCGAGGCAAGCAAGCGAAGCGCGGTAGAATTCTCTTTTTACTGTGTCCGTATTCTTGACATAGATCCACTCTGCCTGATATTAAATAGTGATATAATCAGTGATTTTATGAGATTAACTAGCTATTATATTGGTGGAGGATATATTAGTTATCAAAAGAAATACCTCAGCAGAGTCAAATTGCCAAACTTATCAAAAACAGATATTAATCTTCTTTTATCGGTCAGCGATGACAAAACAAAAATAAACAGATTAGTCCAACAATTGTATTTTGATTAATATTTTATTCTACACTGATATAATGTCTTCGAATATTTTAAAATAAGCGATTAAAAATTTGAATCAACAAGGAAGAAATTCATTATAAATCTTGAATTTCTTCCTTGTTTAATTTTATAAGAAACCGCATCATTTATGATATGCTTCCCCT
>NZ_JAJNIS010000047.1:0-394 GCF_022386375.1 Mammaliicoccus sp. K-M42
GTGGGACAAATGATTGGGGTGAAGTCGTAACAAGGTAGCCGTATCGGAAGGTGCGGCTGGATCACCTCCTTTCTAAGGATATTACGGAATGGCCATTAGGTCATGGAATAACGGAGACATATTGTATTCAGTTTTGAATGTTTATTTAACATTCATCATTGCACATTGAAAACTAGATAAGTAAGCAAATAGATTTTACCAAGCAATAAACCGAGTGAATTTCTAACGAAATTCAAGCTTAATAATCGCGCGTCGTCTTTTTAGACGACATCACAGATTAATAACAGTTATTTTCTTAAACATTTATGTATAAGGAAATATTAGATTAAGTTATTAAGGGCGCACGGTGGATGCCTTGGCACTAGAAGCCGAAGAAGGACGTTACTAACGACGA
>NZ_JAJNIS010000048.1:0-381 GCF_022386375.1 Mammaliicoccus sp. K-M42
TATTGAGAACATCAATATGCAAGTTAGAAAAAGAGAGAAAGTCATTAAGACTTTCCCTAATTTAGACTCTGCTTTTAGATTAATTGGTGCTATACTTATGGATATCCAAGAAAATTTTGATAGTTCGAAACGACCTTTTATTACTTAGAATTACTACTAATTTTTTTTAAATTAGTAGAGATTAACAAAATATATCAGCTAAAAACCAAGCATATATATTTTGTTAATACCCTAGAAAAACCAATGGTTGATTACATCTAAAGATATTACACAAAATTATGGACTTGACTGAATTATGTCCCTTACGACACCTCTTACGGACATTACTCAGAATTTTGTCCCTAACACACACTCTTACGGACATTTTTCGGAATTTTGTCC
>NZ_JAJNIS010000049.1:0-375 GCF_022386375.1 Mammaliicoccus sp. K-M42
GGTGCCGAGGACCGGAATCGAACCGGTACGGTAATCACTTACCGCAGGATTTTAAGTCCTGTGCGTCTGCCAGTTCCGCCACCCCGGCAAATAATGGAGCAGAAGACGGGATTCGAACCCGCGACCCCAACCTTGGCAAGGTTGTATTCTACCGCTGAACTACTTCTGCAAGATTAAATGCTTGAATCATATTAATAAAATGCGGGTGAAGGGAGTCGAACCCCCACGCCTTGCGGCGCTAGATCCTAAGTCTAGTGCGTCTGCCAATTCCGCCACACCCGCTATGAGCCATAGAGGATTCGAACCTCTGACCCTCTGATTAAAAGTCAGATGCTCTACCAACTGAGCTAATGGCTCTAAAAAATGGTGCCGGCC
>NZ_JAJNIS010000050.1:0-375 GCF_022386375.1 Mammaliicoccus sp. K-M42
GCGATTATTAAGCTTGAATTTCGTTAGAAATTCACTCGGTTTATTGCTTGGTAAAATCTATTTGCTTACTTATCTAGTTTTCAATGTGCAAAATAATTATGGTGGAGACTAGCGGGATCGAACCGCTGACCTCCTGCGTGCAAAGCAGGCGCTCTCCCATCTGAGCTAAGCCCCCTAATTGGGTAATTAAATTTTTAATGGTGGGCCTAAATGGACTCGAACCATCGACCTCACGCTTATCAGGCGTGCGCTCTAACCAGCTGAGCTATAGGCCCATTCTTAAATTGAATGTTAAATAAACATTCAAAACTGAATACAATATGTCTCCGTTATTCCATGACCTAATGGTCATTCCGTAATATCCTTAGAAAGGAG
>NZ_JAJNIS010000051.1:0-366 GCF_022386375.1 Mammaliicoccus sp. K-M42
TATCTGTCTTAAATGCTTATATGGAGATGGAAAGAGACCAGTATGTAAATGCAGATTTCAAACAAAAGAATCCTAAAAGGATTGCCCAACGTAATGGCTACTACGAACGTGATTTTATGATGCCTGTTGGTAAAATTCATCTAAAAGTGCCTAGAACACGTGATGGTGAGTTTACAACTGACGTTTTCGAACAGTACACACGCTCTGATCAATCTCTTATTTTAGCCATGATGGAAGCTTATATTAATGGTGTTTCAACTCGGAATATCACGAAGATTGTCGAGGCTTTATCAGGGGAATCTGTATCGAAATCAACGATTTCTGAAGTAATGAAAAATATAGATCCTGATATTCAAGAATGGGCAA
>NZ_JAJNIS010000052.1:0-305 GCF_022386375.1 Mammaliicoccus sp. K-M42
GATCGAAGACTTAATCAAAATTTTTAACTCGGTTTAACGCCGTAAAATCTGCTTACTATCTAGTTTTGAATGTGCAATACATTCTAATAGTTATTGCGAAGAGAAAACGCTTATAGACGACGAATCACAATGGATGACAAATGAGTTTACTCAGGTAAATGAATGCGAAAACCAGTAGTGATGAGGAAGTATGTGAACGCTTGTCTCAAGCAACATTTGTCTGGTGACGATAGCAAAGAGGTCACACCTGTTCCCATGCCGAACACAGAAGTTAAGCTCTTTAGCGCCGATGGTAGTTGGGCTTA
>NZ_JAJNIS010000053.1:0-303 GCF_022386375.1 Mammaliicoccus sp. K-M42
TTCACCAATCTTATTGCCATCTTTATCGAAGATTTCAACTTTAGTTCCAGGGTCAGCTTTTACAACGATTGGATCTTTCGTACCACCTTTATCAGTTAAATCTGTTTGAATCACAGGCTTAGTAGGCGGTGTTGTATCTTTCGATTTGACAGGTTCAGAAGCATCAGATGTATTAGGCGTTTCAGCATTATCTGTCGCTTTAGCCGTGATAGTACCTTCAGGTAATGGTTTTGTTGGTGTGATTTCAGCTACGCCTTGATCATTTGCGATACCTTCACCAATCTTATTGCCATCTTTATCGAA
>NZ_JAJNIS010000054.1:0-289 GCF_022386375.1 Mammaliicoccus sp. K-M42
CCTGTTCCCATGCCGAACACAGAAGTTAAGCTCTTTAGCGCCGATGGTAGTTGGGCTTACGTTCCGCGAGAGTAGGACGTTGCCGGGCAAAATTCAATTTTGACCCTTGGGTCTTTTTTTCTTGAAAAAGTTGAAAATAAATTGAATTAAGTATTGACACAAGATAATAAAGAGAGTATAATTGTTTCTTGTGAGACAAAATGAACATTGAAAACTGAATGACAATATGTCAACGTTAATTCCAATAATTGAGTACTTATAGTACTTCAAAGAGTGATTGGCTTAACCA
>NZ_JAJNIS010000055.1:0-289 GCF_022386375.1 Mammaliicoccus sp. K-M42
TGTTCCCATGCCGAACACAGAAGTTAAGCTCTTTAGCGCCGATGGTAGTTGGGCTTACGTTCCGCGAGAGTAGGACGTTGCCGGGCAAATAATAATTATACATATGTTATTAAAATGGAGAATTAGCTCAGCTGGGAGAGCATCTGCCTTACAAGCAGAGGGTCGGCGGTTCGAACCCGTCATTCTCCACCATTTTAAGCCGGCCTAGCTCAACTGGTAGAGCAACTGACTTGTAATCAGTAGGTTGGGGGTTCAAGTCCTCTGGCCGGCACCATTTTTTAGAGCCATT
>NZ_JAJNIS010000056.1:0-276 GCF_022386375.1 Mammaliicoccus sp. K-M42
CTCCTTTCTAAGGATATTACGGAATGACCATTAGGTCATGGAATAACGGAGACATATTGTATTCAGTTTTGAATGTTTATTTAACATTCAAAAATAGATAGGGCCTATAGCTCAGCTGGTTAGAGCGCACGCCTGATAAGCGTGAGGTCGATGGTTCGAGTCCATTTAGGCCCACCATTTTTTTAATTGCACATTGAAAACTAGATAAGTAAGCAAATAGATTTTACCAAGCAATAAACCGAGTGAATTTCTAACGAAATTCAAGCTTAATAATCG
>NZ_JAJNIS010000057.1:0-271 GCF_022386375.1 Mammaliicoccus sp. K-M42
TTTCCGCATTATCTGTCGCTTTCGCCGTGATATTACCTTCAGGTAATGGTTTTGTCGGTGTAATTTTAGCGATACCTTGATTATTAGCGACGTCTTCACCAATCTTATTGCCATCTTTATCGAAGATTTCAACTTTAGTTCCAGGGTCAGCTTTTACAACGATTGGATCTTTCGTGCCACCTTTACCAGTTAAATCTGTTTGAATCACAGGTTTAGTAGGCGGCGTTGTATCTTTCGATTTGACTGGTTCAGAAGCGTCAGACGTATTTGG
>NZ_JAJNIS010000058.1:0-232 GCF_022386375.1 Mammaliicoccus sp. K-M42
CAATGAAAGAATACATGCAGGATTAAATTATCAAACGCCAACCTCTTATAAACTTATGAATTCTGTCTAAGTTTTTGTTGACATACCACACACAAGTCGAGAGAAGTGTAAGTAAGGATGCCTATATTCACATAAGTAGAGAGTGGACCGTCTACACTTAATTGGACAACTTCTTTAAAGAGAAGTATTGTTAAAATTAAGAAAGTAGGTGGTCTTTTTATGAGAAGAGAGC
>NZ_JAJNIS010000059.1:0-227 GCF_022386375.1 Mammaliicoccus sp. K-M42
AACGAGGTGCTTTATGTATAAAAATTATAACATGTCTCAATTAACGCTACCACTAGATATTGAAGTTTTAATTCCAAAAAATGATATTGCGTATTTTGTAAATCAAATTGTAGAAACGATACCTAATGAAGAATTCTACGAATTTACTCACGCTCGTGGTGCATCCTCATATCATCCTAAATTAATGTTAAAGATTATACTCTATTCATATACACAATCTGTTTTCT
>NZ_JAJNIS010000060.1:0-214 GCF_022386375.1 Mammaliicoccus sp. K-M42
ATGATGCTAGACTGAATAACGGACACAGTAAATTGATAATAAATTAAGCTATAATGAAAGTAATCAATTTACAGGAGTGTTCGTTATGTCTAAAAGAAAATATGATCATAGCCTTAAAATGGCAGCAATTCAGTTAGTAGAATCTGGTAGAAAAGCAACAGAAGTTTCAAGAGATTTAGACATCCCTATTCAAACATTAACCAAATGGCTAAGT
>NZ_JAJNIS010000061.1:0-205 GCF_022386375.1 Mammaliicoccus sp. K-M42
ATGTACGAACAAAATCGAATGATTTTATAAAAAATAGATATTGGTACGATTTTGTAAAGTGCTGACGCCTGAGGGAATAGTATGCGTGAGAAACTACAGGCTCGAACCATACCTTAGGCAAGCATGTACGAACAAAATCGAATGATTTTATAAAAAATAGATATTGGTACGATTTTGTAAAGTGCTGACGCCTGAGGGAATAGTA
>NZ_JAJNIS010000062.1:0-202 GCF_022386375.1 Mammaliicoccus sp. K-M42
GTTTTTAATAAACGATTCATACAAGCTACCACGGCAGTCTTATGAGGTTTCTCATTAGGCTGCTTTTTTAGTTTATAGTAATAATCAATAAGGTGATTATCATAATGTCGCTGTCCCCTAATGATATTCATCACGACCCAAAACAGTAATCTCCGAGCTTTTTTATTTCCACGTTTATTAATAGTGTCTCTATATTGAGTGT